>JAGOBT010000294.1 GCA_017999135.1 Burkholderiaceae bacterium | reverse complement strand
CGGTGCGGCGCTGGCGGCGCGGCACGCCGCTGGCCGATGCACCGGTGCTGTTCGAGGGCCTGGCGCAGGACGTCTGGGTGTCCGCCTGGATCGACCACCGGCCCAGGTTGCAGCGCACCATCCTCAACCGTGCCACCGACTTCTACAACAGCGAGCAGTTCCTGCTGGGCCCGGACGACCGGCCGCACAAGATCGCCATCCCCAGCGACGCGCAGATCAGTTTCTGGCACGACCAGGCCCTGCTGCAGCTGCGCAGCGACTGGGCGCCGGCCGGCACGGTGTGGCCGGCCGGCAGCCTGCTGGCGGGCGACGCGGCGGCAGTGCTGGCCGCGCAGGGCGATGCCGACATGCCACCGCTGCAGGCGCTGTTCACGCCCACGGCCAGCCGCTCACTGCAGGGGTTTGGCACCACCGCCAGCCAGGTGCTGCTGCAGGTGCTGGACAACGTGGCCGGCCGGCTGGAAGCCTGCCAGCCGCAGGCCGATGGCTGGGTGCACCGCGCCATCGACGCGCCCCACCCCGGCAGCCTGGCCTTGCAGACCCTGCATGACGACGCGCTGGGCGACGACGAACAGGCCGACCCGCTGGCCGAGCAGTTCCTGCTGGGCTACACCGATTTCCTCACGCCTGATTGCCTGCTGCTGGGCCACACCGATGGCCGGCCCCTGCAGCCGCTGAAGGCCCGCTCGGCCTTCTTCGACGCCAGCGGCCTGCAAGTGCAGCAGCACTGGGCCACCTCGCAGGACGGCACGCGCGTGCCCTACTTCCTGGTGGCGCGGCAGGGCCTGGTGCTGGACGGCAGCCACCCCACGCTGCTGAACGGCTACGGCGGCTTCGAGATCGCCAAGCTGCCGGTGTACTCAGCCGGCTGGGGCACGGCCTGGCTGGCGCATGGCGGCGTGGTGGCGGTGGCCAACATCCGCGGCGGCGGTGAATTCGGCCCCGCCTGGCACCAGGCGGCCATCGGCGCCCACAAGCAGCGCAGCTACGACGACTTCGCCGCCGTGGCCGAGCACCTGATCGCCCGTGGCGTGACACGCCCGCAGCGCCTGGCCATCCAGGGCGGCAGCAACGGCGGCCTGCTGGTGGGCGCGGTGCTGCTGCAGCGGCCCGAGCTGTTCGGCGCCGTGCTGTGCCAGGTGCCGCTGCTGGACATGCGCCGCTACCACCGCCTGCTGGCCGGCGCGTCGTGGATGGCCGAATACGGCAACCCCGACCTGCCGGAGCAATGGGCCTGGATCGCAGGCTACAGCCCCTACCAGAACCTGCGCCCCGGCATGGCGCTGCCGAAGCTGCTGTTCACCACCAGCACCCGAGACGACCGCGTGCACCCCGGGCACGCCCGCAAGATGGCCGCGAAGATGCTGGCACTGGGCCACACGCCGCTCTACTTCGAGAACACCGAGGGCGGCCATGCCGGCGCGGCCGACAACGCCCAGAAGGCCGACATGCTGGCGCTGGAGTTCGCCTTCCTGTGGCAGGCGCTGGGGGAAGCCGGTCCCACCTGAGCCACAGGCGCCCGCGCCAGCAGCCGACGCCTGGGCGGGCCGTCGGCGCTTGGGCAGAATGCGGCGCCTATGCGCACCTTTCCCCATGTTGCCGATGCCCCGGGCATCACACCTGCCACCGGCACCCGGCGCCGCGCCGCGCTGGCACTGGCTGCCGCCGCACTGCTGGTGCCAGCCGCTGCGCTGGCCCAGGCGTTCCCGACCAAGCCGGTCACCATCCTGGTGGGCTTCCCGGCCGGCGGGCCGCTGGACGCCCATGCCCGCCTGCTGGCCGACAAGCTGGCCGCGCAACTGGGCCAGCCGGTGGTCATCGACTACAAAGCCGGCGCCGGCGGCACCGTGGGCGCGCAGGCGGTGGCGCAGAGCGCCCCCGACGGCCACACCCTGCTGATGGCCAACACCGGCACCATGGTGATCAACCCGGCCGTCTACACCAGGCTGCCGTACCAGACGCTGAAGGACTTTGCCCCGGTGGCGCGCACCGCCCAGCAGCCGCTGGCGCTGGTGGTGCACCCGGCCGTGCCGGCCAGGACGGTGGCCGAACTGGTGGCGCTGGCCAAGGCCAAGCCGGGCCAGCTGAACTACGGCTCGGCCGGCAATGGCGGCATCAGCCACCTGGTGCCCGAGATGTTCAAGGCGGCCACCGGCACCTTCATCGTGCACATCCCGTACAAGGGCAGCGCGCCGGCCTTCACCGACCTGATGGCCGGCCAGGTGCAGCTGATGGCCGAATCGGTGCCGCAGGCGGCGCAGTACGTCAAGGCCGGCAAGCTGCGCGCCCTGGCCGTCACCAGCGCCCAGCGCAGCGTGGCCCTGCCCGACACGCCCACGCTGATCGAGAGCGGCATCAAGGGCTTCGAGGTGGTGGGCTTCTACGGCGTGCTGGCGCCCGCAGGCACGCCCAGGCCCGTGCTCGACAAGCTGTCGGCCGCCTTCAAGGCGGTGCTCGACAACCCCGAGATCCGCATCCGCATGGTGCAGCAGGGGGCCGACCCGGCGTTCCTGGGGCATGAAGACTTCACCCGCTTCCTGGCCGCCGAGATGCCGCGCTGGGCGCAGGCGGTCAAGACCTCCGGCGCCAAGCTGGACTGACAAGGCCACGCATGCACACCGACGCCCTGGCCGTGCTCGACTTCTGGTTCGGCCCGCCCGACGACCCTGGCCATGCCCAGCCACGGCCGCAGTGGTTCCAGAAGGACGACGCCTTCGATGCGCAGATCCGCCAGCGCTTCGGCCCGCTGATCGAGCGCGCCCTGATCGGCGACATCGACGACTGGCTGACCCGCCCGGTGGCGCCGCTGCCGGCGCTGGCCCTGGTGATCGTGCTCGACCAGTTCACCCGCAACGCCTTCCGCGGCACGGCGCGCGCCTTTGCCGGCGACGCGATGGCGCTGCAGACCGCGCGCGCCCTGGTGGCCAGCGGCGCCGACCGCTCACTGACCGGCGTGCAGCGGCAGTTTGCCTACCTGCCGTTCGAGCATGCCGAAGACCTGTCGCACCAGCGCACCGCCGTGCAGCTGTACCAGCAGCTGGCGGCCGACGAACCGGCCCGCGCCGACCTGGTGGTGTGGGCACAGAAGCACCTGGACATCGTGGCCCGCTTCGGCCGCTTTCCGCACCGCAACGCGGCGCTGGGCCGGGCCAGCACGGCCGAGGAAGCGGCCTTTCTGCTGACGCCGGGCTCGGGGTTCTGACCGCGCGGCACTCAGGCCGCGGCTTCCTGCTCCTGCAGCAGGCGCCACATCACCTTGCCTGATCCGCTCTTGGGCAGGGCGTGGGCAAACTGCACGATCTTGGGCACCTTGTAGGCCGCCATGTGCGCACGCGCCCAGGCGATGATGTCCTCGGGCTGGGCGGTGGCGCGGTGCTCGGCGCGCAGCACCACCACCGCCTTCACCGTCTCGCCGCGGTAGGCGTCGCGGCTGCTGATCACGCAGGCTTCCTGCACCAGCGGGCACTTGAACAGCATCAGCTCCACCTCGCTGGGCCACACTTTGAAGCCGCTGGCGTTGATCATGCGCTTGAGCCGGTCGGTGATGAAGAAATAACCTTCCTCGTCCATGCGCCCCAGGTCGCCCGTGCGGAAGAAGCGCTTGCCGTCCAGGTCGATGAAGGCCGCCTGCGTGGCGTCGGGGTGGCGCCAGTAGCCCTGGAACACCTGCGGGCCGCAGATCACGATCTCGCCGGCCTCGCCGGGCGGCAGTTCCTGCAGGGTATCGGGGTCGATGATGCGGCTGTCGGTGCCGATCACCGGGATGCCCAGGCACTGCAGCTTGGCCCGCTCGGGCGGGTTGCTGTGGCTGGGCGCGGCGGTCTCGGTCAGGCCGTAGCCCTCGGCGAAGGTGATGTTGAATTCGTCCTGCAGCCGCTGCGCAACCGCCTGCGGCATGGCCGCGCCGCCGCCCGACAGGAACTTCAGGCTGCGCAGGTCGAAGCTGGCGTAGTTCGGGCTGGCGAACAGGTCGATGATCATCGTGGGGATGCAGGTCCAGTGCGACACCTGGTGGCGGGCGATCAGCCGGCCGGCCAGTTCACGGTCCCAGCGCGGCAGCATCACCGTGGTGGTGGCGCCGGCCACCGTGCCCAGGCAGCCGAAGATGAAGCCGGTGATGTGGAACATCGGCACCACGCCCAGGCTCACCGCCTCGGGCGTGCTGAAGCCCCAGATGGCCGAGGCCATCACGTTGTGCATCAGCGTGCGGTGGGTGTGCATGCAGCCCTTGGGCAGGCCGGTGGTGCCGCTGGTGTAGGGCAGCAGGGCCAGGTCGTCGGGGCCGGCGGTGTGCGGGCCGGGCCGGTGGCCCGGTTGGCGCCCGAACGCCAGGGCATCCGCCCAGCGGGTGACGCCGGTGGTGGCGCTGGCCGCCGGCAGCGGCGGGTCGGCCAGCAGCCACTGCAGGATGGGCGGCGCCGGGGTTTCCGCCGGGTCCAGCACGGCGGGCATGGCATCGGTGAAGCGGGTGGCCAGGATGTGGCGCAGCTGCTGCGCCGGCGGCAGCTGGGCATTGGCCTCGGCCACCGTGCCGGCCAGGTCGGCGGTGGTGATGCACAGCACGGTGCCTGGGTCGGTGATGTAGTGCGGCAGTTCGTCGGCCTTGTTCATCGGGTTGACCGGCACCACCACCGCATCGGCGCGCAGCACCGCATGCACGGCGACCACGAACTGCGGGCAGTTCTGCATGAACACCGCCACGCGGTCGCCCTTCTGCACGCCCTGGGCCTGCAGCCAGCCGGCCAGCGCCTCGGCCTGGGCCAGCAAGTCGGCATAGCGCAGCGGCTGGCCGAAGAACAGGTAGGCCGGCTTCTGCGGATAGCGGCGGGCGCTGACCTCGAGGTTGAACCACAGGGTGGTCTCGGGCAGCTGCAGCGTGCGCGGCAGGCGCTTGGGCCAGATGGCGTGGTGCGGGCGGGTGGCAAGGGTGGGCATGGCAGTGGCCGGGGTCGGCTGGGTGGTGTTGCGATACTGTGCCAGCACCGCGGCGCCCGCCACCCTGCCTGATGCAAGGG
>JAGOBT010000293.1 GCA_017999135.1 Burkholderiaceae bacterium | reverse complement strand
GGGGGGTTACTTCAGTGCCTTGAACCGCAGGCGCTTGGGCTTGGCGCCTTCTTCGCCCAGGCGCTTCTTCTTGTCGGCTTCGTATTCCTGGTAGTTGCCGTCGTAGAAGAACCACTGGCTGTCGCCCTCGCAGGCCAGGATGTGGGTGCAGATGCGGTCGAGGAACCAGCGGTCGTGGCTGATCACCATGGCCGAGCCGGCGAATTCCAGCAGCGCTTCTTCCAGCGCGCGCAGGGTTTCCACGTCGAGGTCGTTCGACGGTTCGTCCAGCATCAGCACATTGCCGCCCTGGGCCAGGGTCTTGGCCAGGTGCAGGCGGCCGCGCTCACCGCCCGACAGGCTGCCCACCAGCTTCTGCTGGTCATTGCCCTTGAAGTTGAAACGGCCCAGGTAGGCGCGGCTGGGCATCACGAACTTGCCCACCACGATGTTGTCGAGCCCGCCCGACACGTCCTGCCACACCGTCTTGTCGGCGGCCAGGCTCTGGCGGCTCTGGTCGACGAAGGCCATCTGCGCGGTCTTGCCGATCAGCACCTGGCCCGAATCGGGTTGTTCCACGCCCTGCAGCATGCGGAACAGCGTCGACTTGCCGGCGCCGTTGGGGCCGATGATGCCGACGATGGCGCCCGCGGGCACCTTGAAGCTGAGGTTGTCCATCAGCAGCCGGTCGCCGAAGCTCTTGCTGACGCCGACGAACTCGATCACCTCGTTGCCCAGGCGCTCAGCCACCGGGATGAAGATCTCGTTGGTCTCGTTGCGCTTCTGGTAGTCGACGTCGCTCAGCTCCTCGAACCGGGCCAGGCGCGCCTTGCTCTTGGCCTGGCGGCCCTTGGCATTGCTGCGCACCCACTTCAGCTCTTCCTTCATCGCCTTCATGCGGGCGTCTTCGGTCTTCTGCTCGCCTTCCAGGCGCCGTTCCTTCTGGTCCAGCCATTCGGAATAGTTGCCCTTCCAGGGGATGCCGCGGCCGCGGTCCAGTTCCAGGATCCACTCGGCCGCGTTGTCGAGGAAGTAGCGGTCGTGGGTGATGGCCACCACGGTGCCGGGAAAACGCAGCAGGAACTGCTCCAGCCATTCCACCGATTCAGCGTCCAGGTGGTTGGTGGGCTCGTCGAGCAGCAGCATGTCGGGCTTGCTCAGCAGCAGCTGGCACAGTGCCACGCGGCGCTTCTCGCCGCCCGACAGCAGGCCGATCTTGGCGTCCCAGGGCGGCAGGCGCAGCGCGTCGGCGGCCAGTTCCAGCTGCAGGTCGGTGTTCTCGCTGCCGGCGGCGGCGATGATGGCTTCCAGCTCGGCCTGCTCGGCGGCCAGCTTGTCGAAGTCGGCGTTCTCGTCGGCGTATTCGGCATACACCTCGTCCAGCCGCTTCTTGGCGGCCAGCACGCCGCCGATGCCCTGTTCCACCGCCTCGCGCACGGTGATCTCGGCGTCAATCAAGGGCTCCTGCGGCAGGTAGCCGATCTTGATGCCGGGCATGGGCGTGGCCTCGCCCTCGTATTCCTTGTCGACGCCGGCCATGATCTTCAGCAGCGAGCTCTTGCCCGAGCCGTTGATGCCCAGCATGCCGATCTTGGCGCCGGGGAAGAACGACAGCGAGATGTCCTTGAGGATCTGCCGCTTGGGGGGAACCGTCTTGGAGACGCGGTTCATGGTGAAAACATACTGCGCCATTACATGGCCCTCCGGGAACGGAGTGAGCGGAGGCCGCCAAAGGCGGGCAGTTGTTTCGCTAAGACGTATTGCGCCATGTGCGGATGCTCGGGTGGGGTGTTCGGGGGGCGGCGCGCCCGGGGCCGGGCGCCGGCAAACCGTGGATTATCGGGGTTGCGGGGGCGCTGCTGCCGCGTCGCGGGCCAGCCAGTCACGCCGCAGCAGGCCGTACAGCCCGGTGTCCGACACCTCGCCGGCCACGATCCAGCGCTGGCGCAGGGTGCCTTCCAGCTGGAAGCCCAGGCGGCGCAGCGTGCGTTCGCTGGCGGTGTTGCGGGTGTCGATGTCGGCCTCCACGCGGTTCAGGTCCAGCACGCCGAAGCCAAAGCCCAGCAGCGCCTTCAGGGCCTCGTGCATCAGGCCGCCGCCCCAGCAGTCGCGCGCCAGCATGTAGCCGATTTCGCAGCGCCGGCTGGCCAGGTGGAAGGCGAACAGGCTGCACAGGCCGATGAACCGGCCATCCGCACGCCGTTCCAGCCCCAGGCGGATGAAGTCGCCGGCGGCCAGGGCGGCGGCGTCGCGGGCGATCAGGGCGTCGGCCTCGGCCGGGTCGGTCCAGGGCGGGGTGGACCAGTAGCGCATGCCTTCGGGGTCGGCATGCAGGGCGTGCACGGCCGGCGCGTCGGTCGGCAGCAGCGGGCGCAGCCGCAGCCGCGCGGTGTCCAGAGCGAGCTGGCTGAAGTCGAACATAGACTGCCAGTCTGCACCATGAACCTGCTCGAATCCCTGCGCTACCTGGCCGCCCTGGCCGAGCACCGCCATTTCGGCCGGGCGGCGCAGGCCTGCCACATCACCCAGCCGGCGCTGTCGAACGCGATCCGCGCGCTGGAAGACAGCCTGGGCGCCACCATCGTGCGCCGCGGCCGGCAATTCGAGGGGCTGACGCCCGAGGGCGAGCTGACCCTGGCCCATGCCCACCGCCTGCTGCATGAGGCGGAATCCCTGCGCCAGTCTCTGGCCAGCCGTGCCGGTGCGCCCACCGGGCGGCTGACGCTGGGCGTGGTGCCCAGCGCCGAACCGGTGGCCGCACGCTTCTGCGCGCTGCTGCAGGCCCTGCACCCGGGGCTGCAGCCGGCGCTGCGGTCGCTGAGCTCGCCGGAAATCGAAGCCGGCCTGGATGCCCTGGCGATCGACCTGGGCCTGGGCTACACCGACCGGCCCGAGGTGCGCCAGCGCCAGCTGGCGGTGTGGCCGCAGTTCCAGGAGCAGTGTTACCTGCTGCAGGTCGGCAGCGTGGCCGATGCGCCCTTCAGCCTGGGCCCGCCGATGCCCTGGCGTGCCGCCGCTGGCCTGCGCCTGGCGCTGCTGACGCCGGAGATGCACTTCCGCGCGCTGGCCGACGAAGCCTTTGCCAGCGCCGGCAGCGCGCCGCAGCCGGCGCTGGAGACGAATTCGGTGCTGGCCTTGCTGATGGCGGTGCAGGCGGGCGCCAGCGACGGCCTGGCCGCCGTGCTGCCCGGGGCGCTGGTCAGCGTGGCGCGCGGCCGCAGCGGCCTGGTGGCGCGGCCGCTGGTGTCGCCGGCGCTGCGCACACCGGTCGGCTTTCTGACCACCGGCGCGGGCCGGCCCACGCTGGCCCTGCAGGCCGCACTGGCCGTGGCCGAGCGTGACGACTGGCGCGCCCTGGTGGCGGCGCACAGCGGGGCGCTGGAGGGTGCCGACGCACTGCCGGCCGCCGGTCCATTCACCGGCTGAATCACCCGGTTCGGGAAAGCCATTGGACGGCCGCCGCCTGCGGCGCCGATGATGCGCGCCGGCTTCCACGATCCTGCCCGCCATGCCCCTGCCCGAAGCGCCCACCGTGGCCGCCGTCACCCCAGAAGCCCTGCGCAGCGCCTTGCGCCAGCGGAACGGGCGCCGCGGCCAGCTGAAGGGCCGGCAGCCCGACGACGCCGCCCGCGCCGAGGTGCTGGCCCTGCTGCCTGGGCTGGACAGCACCAACGCCCCGCCGCGCGACCGGCTGATCGAGCATCTGCATGTGCTGAACGACCGCTTCGGCGCGCTGTTCCAGCGCCATCTGGTGGCGCTGGCCGCGCTGATGCGCCTGTCGATGGCCCATGTGCACGAGGTCGCCAGCTTCTACCACCACTTCCAGATCCTGCCCGACGACCAGGCCGCGCCGCAGCTGACGGTGCGGGTGTGCAGCGGGCTGAGTTGCCAGCTGGCCGGCGGCGCCGCGCTGCTGCAGCGACTGCAGGGCGCGCTGGGTGAAGGGGTGCAGCTGCTGCCCGCGCCCTGCGTGGGCCGCTGCGAGCAGGCGCCGGTGGCCGTGGTCGGCCAGGCGCCCGTGGTGGTGGCCGATGCCGCCGCAGTGCAGGCGCGGGTGCAGCAGGCGTTGGCCGATCCGGCGGCGGCGCGCCACCCGGTGGCACCGGGCGCCACCACCTTCGACCCCGCCGCCCAGGCGCCCTGTGCCATCACCAGCGGCGAGACCGACCCGTCGCCCCCCTGGGTGGGCCTGGCCGCCTACCGGCAGGCCGGTGGCTACCAGCTGGCCGCCGACCTGGCGAACGGCGCCATGGCGGCCGATGCCGTGCTGGCCGCGATGACCGATGCCGGCCTGCGCGGCCTGGGCGGCGCGGGCTTTCCGGCCGGCCGCAAGTGGGCCATCGTGCGCAGCCAGCCGGCGCCGCGGCTGCTGGCGGTCAACCTCGACGAAGGCGAGCCCGGCACCTTCAAGGACCGCACCTACCTGGAACGCGACCCGCACCGCTTCCTGGAAGGCCTGCTGGTGGCCGCCCGGGTGGTGGGCATCGACGCGGTGTGGATCTACCTGCGCGACGAATACCACGGCGCCCGCGCCATCCTGCAGCAGGCACTGGCCGAGCTGCAGGCCGACCCGCCCTGCCCCCTGCCGGCCATCGACTTGCGCCGCGGTGCCGGCGCCTACATCTGCGGCGAAGAGTCGGCCTTGCTGGAGAGCATCGAAGGCAAGCGTGGCGAGCCGCGGCTGCGCCCGCCCTACATCGCCGAGCGTGGGCTGTTCGACCGGCCGACGCTGGCGCACAACTTCGAGACGCTGTACTGGGTGCGCGACATCGTGCAGCGCGGGCCGGCCTGGTTCACCGGCTTCGGCCGCCATGGGCGGCGCGGCTTGCGCAGCTTCAGTGTCAGCGGCCGGGTGCGCCAGCCGGGGGTGAAGCTGGCGCCCGCCGGCATCACGCTGCGCGAGCTGGTCGACGAGTTCTGCGGCGGCATGGCCGACGGGCACACGTTGGCCGCCTACCTGCCGGGCGGCGCCTCGGGCGGCATCCTGCCGGCGCGGCTGGCCGATGTGCCGCTGGATTTCGACACGGCCGAGCCGCCGGGCC
>JAGOBT010000292.1 GCA_017999135.1 Burkholderiaceae bacterium | reverse complement strand
AGGCCAGCGCCTGGCATGTCCGGGCAGCACCTCAAGGCCGGATGTCAGACCGCAGTCGTATCCGCCGAGTCAGAACTTCAACAACTCGCTTGCCACACGGGAGGAGTCCATGTAAGACACCATGTCCACCAAAGCATTCGCCAGCCAGGCCGACCTGGAAGAGAAGCAGGTCACCTTCGCCCAGCTGTCCGAGCATGCCTGGGCCTACACCGCCGAGGGCGACCCCAACACCGGCATCATCATCGGCGACGACGCCGTGCTGGTGGCCGACACCCAGGCCACGCCGGCGATGGCGGCCGACGTGATCCGCCGCATCCGCACCGTGACCGACAAGCCGATCCGGTACGTGGTGCTGACCCACTACCACGCGGTGCGGGTGCTGGGCGCCAGCGCCTACCAGGCGCAGCAGATCATCGCCAGCCAGGACACCTACGACCTGATCGTCGAGCGTGGCGAGGCCGACAAGGCCAGCGAGATCGGCCGCTTCCCGCGCCTGTTCCGCAATGTCGAGAGCGTGCCCGCCGGCATGACCTGGCCGACCATCACCTTCACCGGCAAGATGACGCTCTGGCTGGGCAAGCTGGAGGTGCAGCTGCTGCAACTGGGCCGCGGCCACACCAAGGGCGACACCGTGGTGTGGCTGCCCGGCGAGAAGACCCTGCTGTCGGGCGACCTGGTCGAGTTCGACGCCACGCCCTATGCCGGCGACGCCTACTTCCAGGACTGGCCGCAGACCCTGAGCAACATCGCCGCCCTGCAGCCGCAGGCCCTGGTGCCTGGCCGCGGCCCGGCATTGAAGGGTGATGCCCAGGTGCAGGCCGGCCTGGACGCCACCCGCAACTTCATCAGCGACGTGTGGACGCAGGTGAAGGCCGGCGTGGCCGCCGGGCAAGACCTGAACGCCGTCTACAAGGCCACCTACGCGGCGCTGAAGCCCACCTACGGCCACTGGGTGATCTTCGACCACTGCATGCCGTTCGACGTGACGCGCTGCTACGACGAGGCCACCCAGTACCGCGACCCGCGCGTGTGGACGGCCGAGCGCGACCAGCAGATGTGGGCCACGCTGGAAGGCTGATTCCATGGCGCTGACCTACGACAGTGATGGCGCCACCATCCAGCGCCACAGCTTCGACTACCAGCGTTGCCCCGACCAGGACGCAGTTGCCCCGGTGCGCCACCCGGTGGTGGTGGTGGGTGCCGGCCCGGTGGGCCTGAGCCTGGCCATCGACCTGGCCCAGCGCGGCCAGCCGGTGCTGCTGCTGGACAACGACCACAAGCTGTCCACCGGCTCGCGCGCCATCTGCTTTGCCAAGCGTGCGCTGGAGATCTGGGACCGGCTGGGCGTGGGCGACGCCATGTGCGCCAAGGGCGTGGAATGGAACGTCGGCAAGGTGTTCAACGGCCACGACCTGCTCTACCGCTTCGACCTGTTGCCCGAGCCGGGGCACGAGCGGCCGGCCTTCATCAACCTGCAGCAGTACTACGCCGAGGCCTACCTCGCATTGCGTGCGGCTGAACTGCCCGGCATCACCATCCGCTGGCAGAACACCGTGGTCGGCTGCACCCCGCAGGCCGACGGCGTGCTGCTGGACGTGGACACGCCCGATGGCCGTTATCAGCTGCAGGCCGACTACCTGGTGGCCTGTGACGGATCACGCTCGCCGCTGCGCGGCATGCTGGGCCAGGAAAGCAAGGGCCGGGTCTTCCAGGACCGCTTCCTGATCGCGGACGTGCGCATGCAGGCCGACTTTCCGGCCGAGCGCTGGTTCTGGTTCGACCCGCCGTTCCACCCGAATCAAAGCGTGCTGCTACACCGCCAGCCCGACAACGTCTGGCGCATCGACTTCCAGCTGGGCTGGGACGCCGACCCCGAAGCCGAGAAGCAGCCCGAGCGCATCAAGCCGCGTGTGGACGCGATGATGCGCGCCGCCATGGGGCGTGACGTGCCATACGAACTGGAGTGGGCCAGCGTCTACACCTTCGCCTGCCTGCGCATGGACCGCTTCGTGCACGGCCGTGTGCTGTTTGCCGGCGACGCGGCGCATGGTGTGTCGCCCTTCGGCGCACGCGGGGCCAATTCCGGCGTGCAGGACACCGACAACCTGGCCTGGAAGCTCGACCTGGTGCTGCGCGGCGTGGCACCGCGCGCGCTGCTCGACACCTACGGGCCTGAGCGCGAGTTCGCGGCCGACGAGAACCTGCTGAACTCGACCCGCGCCACCGACTTCATCACGCCCAAGAGCGCGATCTCGCGGCTGTTCCGCGATGCCACGCTGGATCTGGCGCGCACGCACCCGTTCGCCCGCCGCCTGGTCAACAGCGGCCGGTTGTCGGTGCCGGCCACGCTGCATGCCTCGCCCTTGAACACGCCCGACCGCGACCTCTTTGCCGGCGCCATGGTGCCGGGCGCGCCGGCTGTCGATGCGCCGCTGGCAGACGCTGAAGGCGGCGGCTGGCTGCTGCGCCGCCTGGCCGGCAACGGCTTTGCGGCATTGGTGTTCGATTGCGACGGTGCAGCAGTCGCCGCTGGTGCCGAGGGCATCGTGCCAGTCAACCTGGTGCAGCTGTCGGCCTCCGGCACCGCCGCCGCGCGCTACGACGCCCGCCCCGGCACCGTGGTGCTGCTGCGGCCCGACCAGCATGTCTGCGCCCGCTGGCGCGCCCCCACCGCCGCCGATGTGGCCGCCGCGCTGCGCCGCGCGCTGGCGCTGCATTGAGGAGCCTGTCCATGCCGCTGAACACCGACCCCAACCTGGAAGCGCCCGACAGCTTCTACGAGGCGCTGATCGAGACCCACCGCGACCTGACCGAGGCCCAGAGCCATGCGCTGAATGCGCGCCTGGTGCTGCTGCTGGCCAACCACATCGGCCAGCTCGACGTGCTGCAGCAGGCCCTGGCCGCTGCCCGCGCCAGTGGCCGCTGACCGTCCACCGGACCCACGCCATGACCGAACTCTCCTACCAATCCGGCTTCGGCAACCAGTTCGCCACCGAGGCCGTGCCCGGCGCGCTGCCGCAGGGCCGCAACAGCCCGCAGCGCGCCCCGCTGGGGCTGTATGCCGAGCTGATCTCGGGCAGCGCCTTCACCGCGCCGCGCCACAGCAACCAGCGCACCTGGGTCTACCGCCGCCAGCCGTCGGTGGTGACTGGCGGCTATGCGCCCTACGCCCAGCCGCACTGGGTGACCGGCGCCGCCGCCGGCGCCGTGGTGCCGCCCGACCCGCTGCGCTGGCACCCGATCGCCATCCCCGATGCGCCGCTGGATTTCGTCGACGGCCTGCGCACCATCGTCGTCAATGGCGACCCCGAAGCCCGGACCGGCATGGCCGCCCACCTGGCGCTGATGAACCGGTCGATGGACAGCCGCGCCCTGGTCAATGCCGACAGCGAGATGCTGGTGATCCCGCAGCAGGGCAGGCTGCGCTTCATCACCGAGCTGGGCGTGCTGGACGCCCGGCCGGGCGAGGTGGTGCTGCTGCCGCGCGGTGTGGCCTTCAGCGTGGGGGTGGATGGCCCGTCGCGCGCCTATGTGTGTGAGAACCACGGCGCGCCGTTCCGCCTGCCCGAGCTGGGCCCCATCGGCAGCAACGGCCTGGCCAACCCGCGGGACTTTCTGGCGCCGGTGGCCGCGTATGCGGCGCGGCAGGACCACCCCTACGAGATCATCCGCCGCGACGGCGGCGCGCTGTGGCGCACCACCCAGCCGCGCACGCCGTTCGACGTGGTGGCCTGGCACGGCAACCTCACGCCGGTGAAGTACGACACCGCCAATTTCATGGTGATCGGCTCGATCAGCTTCGACCACCCCGACCCCAGCATCTTCACCGTGCTGACCAGCCCCACCGACACCGCCGGCACCGCCAACTGCGATTTCGTGATCTTCCCGCCGCGCTGGATGGTGGGCGAAGACACCTTCCGCCCGCCCTGGTACCACCGCAACGTGATGAGTGAATTCATGGGCCTGGTGCATGGCCAGTACGACGCCAAGCCCGAAGGCTTCAAGCCCGGCGGCATGAGCCTGCACAACAGCATGGTGCCGCACGGGCCCGATGCCGAGGCCTTCGACAAGGCCAGCCACGCGGTGCTGGCGCCGCACAAGCTCGACCACACGCTGGCCTTCATGCTGGAGAGCCGCTGGCGCTTCAAGCCCACCCCCTTTGCCATGGGCTGTGGCGCGCTGGATGCGCGTTATGCCGATTGCTGGCAAGGTCTGCAGGACAACTTTCGCCCATGACCACCACCGACCACACCCATGACCCGGCGCTGCAGAGCTGGGTGGCTTCGGCCAACGCCGCCGACACCGACTTTCCCATCCAGAACCTGCCGTTCGGCCGCTTCCGTCGCAGCGGCTCCGGTGAGTCCTGGCGCATCGGCGTGGCCATCGGCGACCAGGTGCTCGACCTGCAGTTGGCCGCTGCCCAGCCGGGCTGGGCTGCCGACGTGCCGCCACTGCTGGCACCACTGGCCGCGGGCGACCTGAATGCCTTCATGGCGCTGGGCGGCTCGGCGCGGCGCACGCTGCGCCTCGCGCTGTCGCGCGCCCTGGCGGCAGGCTCGCCCCAGCAGGCGGCGCTGGCGCCGTGCCTGGTGGCGCAAGGCGCGGTCGAGTTGGGCCTGCCCTGCCGCATCGGCGACTACACCGATTTCTATGTCGGCATCCACCACGCCACCGCGGTGGGCAAGATCTTCCGGCCCGACAACCCGCTGCTGCCCAACTACAAGTGGGTGCCGATCGGCTACCACGGCCGCGCCTCGTCGGTGGTGCCCAGCGGCACGCCGATCCGCCGCCCGCGCGGGCAGACGGCGCCGGCCGCCGGTGCCAGCACCCCAGGCTTTGGCCCCAGCCAGCGGCTGGACCTGGAACTGGAGCTGGGCTACTTCATCGGCGCCGGCAATGCGCTGGGCACGCCAATCGCCATCGATGCGGCCGACGACCAGGTCTTCGGCGTGGCGCTGTTCAACGACTGGTCGGCACGTGATCTGCAGGCCTGGGAATACCAGCCGCTGGGCCCGTTCCTGGCCAAGA
>JAGOBT010000291.1 GCA_017999135.1 Burkholderiaceae bacterium | reverse complement strand
GCCCGGCACCGAAGTCGAGCACCGGCTTCGACGACATGGACGACGACATCCCGTTCTGACGGGATGCGCCCCGCCTGTGGCGGGGCGGAACGGCAACCGCTCAGGCCGGCCGCAGCGCGCCCGCACCCACCCGTGGCGTGCGGTCGACGCCGGCGAACTGGAAGTCCAGCTCCGGCGCCAGCCCGCTGACGATGCGGGCGATGCTCTTGCCCGAACCGCAGGCATGCGTCCAGCCCAGCGTGCCGTGGCCGGTGTTCAGGAACAGGTTGGGCAGCTTGCTCTTGCCGATCACCGGCAGGTTGCTGGGCGTGGTGGGCCGCAGGCCGGTCCAGAACTCGGCGCGGCTGGCATCGCCGGCGCCAGGGAACAGTTCTTCCACCCGCCGCACGATGGCCTGGCAGCGCACCGGGTTCAGGTTGCGGTCGTAGCCGTTGAGCTCGGCCGTGCCGGCAATGCGCAGCCGGTCGCCCAGGCGCGAGAACACCAGCTTGTGGCCGTCGTCGGTCAGCGACACCTGGTGCGCCTTGCTGGCGTCGGCCACCGGCATCGTCACCGAATAGCCCTTGGCCGGGTAGATCGGCAGGTGGATGCCCAGCGGCTGCAGCAGCAGCGGGCTGAAGGCGCCCATCGCCACCACGTAGGCGTCGGCGCGCAGGCGCTGGAAGCGGCCCTGGTCGTCGGTGGCTTCCACATGGTCGATGCTGCCGCCGGCGGTGCGCAGCGCGGTGATGCCGTGGTTGAACAGGAAGCGCACGCCGTTGGCGGCGCAGCGAGCGGCCAGCGCCTGGGTGAACTGCCGGGCGTCGCCCGATTCGTCTTCGGCAGTGAAGGTGGCGCCGGCCAGTTCGCCGCGGGCATGCACATGGGCCAGTGCCGGCTCCAGCCGCACCGCATCGTCGGCCGAGATCACACGGCGGTCGCAGCCCAGATCGCGCATCAGCGCGGCCGGGGCGTGGGCGGCGTCGAACTCCTTCGGGTCGGTGTAGAAGTGCAGGATGCCCTGGGCGCGCTGGTCGTACTGCAGGCCCAGGTCACCACGCAACTGCTGCAAAGTGCTGCGGCTGTAGGTGCCCAGCGCCACGATCTGGCGGATGTTGTGCGCCGTGCGCGCGGGGGTGCATTCGCGCAGGAACTGCAGGCCCCACAGCCACTGGCGCATGTCGGCGCGCAGGCGGAACAGCAGCGGCGCGTCTTCGCGCCCCAGCCATTGCAGCAGCTTGATCGGCGCGCCGGGGTTGGCCCAGGGCTCGGCATGGCTGACGCTGATCTGCCCGCCGTTGGCGAAGCTGGTTTCGGCGGCGGCGGCAGCCTGGCGGTCGACGACGGTGACGTGGTGGCCCTGCTGCTGCAGGAAATGGGCGGTGCTGACGCCGAGCAAGCCGGCGCCCAGAACGAGGACGTGCATGGAACAAACTCCAGGGACAGAACGGAACGCATCGCCAGAGGCTGATGCGCTTGCCGCTCCCACTGTCCTTGGTACCTGAGAGATTCAACCGCCGGGCGCCATGCCCTGCGGTCTTGCTCCTTCGGTGCGTCACCGGGGTGGTGAAGTCTCTCCAGACGGCTGCTGTGGTCTGCAGTACGGAACCTGAGCGTTCATGGGAGATTGCGCCTTCGGTGGCCGGGCGGGGTGCCCGGCGCTCTCCTGCAGAGTGCGGCGGATGCTAACAGCCGCCCCGCCATTGCTCAAGCCGCGCGCCGCAAGGGCAGCGTGCGCTGCGCTGGCGGGCTGCCGTGGCGCAGCACCGGCGTGGGCAGGTCGGCCGGGCGCACGGGGGTGGCCGGGGCGGGGCGGGACAGGATCGGCGGGGCAGATGCCATGGCGGCCTCCAGTGGCGCACGCGGCCTCGCCCGAAGTTGAGCCAAGCCGTGGCGTGGAGATCGGCAGATCAGCGCCAGACTTGCGCCCTTGTTGCCAGCCGTTACCTCCGGCCCGGCCCGCCTCAATCGACCTTGGCGTTGGCCGCCTTCACCACCTTGGCCCACTTGGCCGTCTCGGCGGCGATGAACCTGGTGAAGTCGGCGGTGGACATGCCGCTGGGGATGGCACCCATGCCGGCCATCCGGGCCTTCATGTCCGGGGTGGCCAGGGCCTTGGCCGTCTCCTGCTGCAGGCGGCTGACGATCTCGGGTGGCGTGCCGGCCGGAGCGGCCAAGGCGAACCAGCTGCTGGCTTCGAAGCCCTTCAGCGTGGGACCGCCGGCCTCTTCGATGGTGGGCAGCTCGGGGACGGCATCGCTGCGCTTGGCGCTGGTGACGCCCAGTGCCTTGAGCTTGCCCGACTTGATGTGCGGCAGTGCCGACGGCAGGTTGTCGAACATCAGGTCCATGCTGCCGCCCATCAGGTCGATCAGCGCCGGGCCCGAGCCACGGTACGGAAAGTGCACCATGAACACCCCGGCCATGCTCTTGAACAGCTCGCCCGACAGATGGATGGACGTGCCATTGCCCGAGCTGGCCATGTTGAACTTGCCCGGGTTGGCCTTGGCCGCGCGGATGAAGTCGGCCACGTTGTTGATGTTGTGCTTCTGCGCGAAGGCGGCGTTCAGCACCAGCACATTGGGCACGCCCGCCATCACGGTGATGGGCGCGAAGTCCTTGACATGGTCGTACGGCAGCTTGGGGTACAGCGCGGCGTTGATGGCGTGCGTGCCCACCGTGGCCATCAGGATGGAATAGCCGTCGGGGGCCGACTTGGCCACATCGGCGGCGGCGGTGTTGCCCCCTGCGCCGGGCTTGTTCTCCACCACCACCGGCTGGCCCAGGGCCTTCTGCCACTCTGGCGCCAAGGTGCGGGCCAGGATGTCGGTGGTGCCGCCTGCGGCAAACGGCACCACCAGGCGGATGGGCTTGGCCGGCCAGCCGGCCTGGGCCAGCGCGGTGGCGGGCAGGGTGCCCGCAGCGGCCAGGGCCGCGGCGGACAAGGTGGCGCGCAGCAGGTGGCGGCGGTTGGATGGCATGGAAGGTCTCCTGGTGGTTGTGGTGGGATGGGCGGGCATGTCGGGGTGGTTGCGCCCGGTGAGGCCGCGGTTGCGGGGGTCAAGGGCGCAGCAGGTTGCGCAGCGGCTTGCCGGCCTTGTCGCGGTAGACGTCGAAATCGGCGTCGATGCTCAGCACGCGGCGGATGCGGCGGCGCTGCGCGGCCTCGGCCACCGAGGCGTCGGCCAGGTCGAAGGGCAGGCTGGCAAAGCGCTGGCTGATCGCCAGCACCTCGGCCAGGCTGGTGTCGTCGGGCCGGTCGATCTCGACGGCGCCCCGCTGCACCCAGCGCAGCAGGTCGAGCGCGGCGCCGTTGTGGATGCGCCGCGCCAGCAGCGCGCAGACCTCGGTCAACACCGGCCAGGTGCTGACCAGCCGCACGGCGGGGTTGGCCTGCAGCCATTGCCGCACCGGCTGGTGCCAGCGGTCGGCGGCATTGAACAGCGCCAGCAGCGGGCCGCTGTCGATCAGCACCGCGGTGCCGGCAGCGGCCGGTGGGTCAGGGGCGGCCACGGCGTGCGCGGGTGGCAGCGGCCGGGCGCTCGGCCACGGTGTCGTCGCGGGCATGCTTCTCGGCCCAGGCATCGGCTGCCGCTGCGTGCCGCTGGCTGGCCAGGTCGGCCGGCCCGCTGTAGCGGCCGAACAGATCGGCCCCCAGCGCCGCGGCCGAGGGCGGCGCGGCATCGGCCTGGGCCCGCTGCAGGTACTGCGCCACCGCCTCGCGCACCACCAGGCTGGTGGCGGTGCCCCGGGCCTCGGCATGGCGGCGCAGATCGGCCTCCAGCCCGGCAGGGAACTTCACGGTGATGGTCATGGCGGGTGGCAGCGTGGTGGGCGGCGACAGATATTACCCAAGGTATTACGGTGCTGCAAGCACGTCAGGTGGTGCCTGCCAGCCGCGCGGCACGGCGCCGAGCAGGCGGCGTGTGTAGTCCTGCTGCGGCGCGGCCAGGATCTGCGCGGCACTGGCCTGCTCGACCACCTGGCCGTCCTTCATCACCAGCACCTCGTCGCTGATGAAGCGCACCACCGCCAGGTCGTGGCTGATGAACACATAGGCCAGGCCCAGCTCGTCCTGCAGATCGCGCAGCAGGTTCAGCACCTGGGCCTGCACGCTGACATCCAGCGCGCTGACGGCCTCATCCAGCACCAGCACCTCGGGGTTCAGTGTCAGGCAGCGGGCGATGGCCACGCGCTGGCGCTGGCCGCCGGAAAACTCGTGCGGGTATTTGAAGAAGGTCTCGGGCAGCAGGCCCACCTTGGCCAGCAGGGCGCGGGCGCGGTCTTCACGCTCGGCGGTGTCGGCACCGATGCCGTGGATGGCCATCGGCTCGATCAGCGTCTGGCCGATGGTGAAGCGCGGGTTCAGGCTGGCGTACGGGTTCTGGAAGACGATCTGGATGCGCCGGCGCATCAGCTGCCGGTCGCGGTCGTTCAGCGTCAGCAGGTTCTGGCCGTCGAAGATCACTTCGCCGCCAGTGGGCTCGTGCAGGCGCAGCAGCGTCAGGCCCATGGTCGTCTTGCCCGAACCCGATTCACCCACCACGCCCAGCGTGTGGCCGCGGCGCAGCTGGAAGTTCACGCCCTGCACGGCCTTGAATTCACGCTTGCCGAACAGCCCCTGCTTGATGAAGAAGCTCTTGGCGAGTGACTTCACCGCCAGCACCACCGGGGCGTTGGAGTCCTTGGCTGCGGCGGGCGCGGCGCTGCCAGCCGTGGTGCCGCCGGTGATGTGTTCGTCGATCACCGTCAGCCGCGCCGGCGTGTCCGTCAGGCTGGGCCGGCAGGCCAGCAGGGCGCGGGTGTAGGCGTCCTGCGGGGCGCTGAAGATCTGCGCCACGTCGCCCTGTTCACGCACCGTGCCGTGGCGCATCACCACCACCCGGTCGCTGATCTCGCCGACCACGCCCAGGTCGTGGCTGATGAACAGCACGCTCATGCGCAGCTTGTCCTTCATGCGCGCGATCAGCTCCAGGATCTGGCGCTGGATGGTCACGTCCAGCGCGGTGGTGGGCTCGTCGGCGATCAGCAGCTTGGGCTCGCAGGCCAG
>JAGOBT010000290.1 GCA_017999135.1 Burkholderiaceae bacterium | reverse complement strand
CCGGCGTGGTGGCCGACAGCGTGCCCGAGATGGAGTGGAAGGAAACCGAGCACAAGGCGCGGGCCTTGATCCGCGCTGCCGAGCTGGTCGAGGAGGGCTTCTGACATGTTGCTCATGATCGACAACTACGACAGCTTCACCTTCAACCTGGTGCAGTACTTCGGTGAACTGGGCCAGGACGTCAAGGTGATCCGCAACGACGCGATCACGCCGGCGGAGATTGCGGCGCTGAAGCCCAGCCACCTGGTGCTGTCGCCCGGCCCCTGCTCGCCGGCCGAGGCGGGCGTGTGCGTGCCGGCCGTGCGTGAACTGGTCGGCAAGCTGCCCATCCTGGGTGTGTGCCTGGGGCACCAGAGCATCGGCGCGGCGCTGGGCGGCAAGATCGTCCGTGCCCAGCAGCAGATGCACGGCAAGGCCAGCACGCTGACCACCGACCAGCAGGGCGTGTACCTCGGCCTGCCCAGGGAGTTCAGCGTGATCCGCTACCACTCGTTGGTGATCGAGCGCGCCACCTGCCCGCCGGAACTGGTCGTCACCAGCACCAGCGAAGACGGCGAGATCATGGGCGTGCGCCACCGCGACCTGGCCGGCACCGACACGCCGCTGGAAGGCGTGCAGTTCCATCCGGAGTCGATCCTGTCGGAGCATGGGCATGCGATGCTGCGCAACTTTCTGAACCTCGGGCGCTGAGCCCAGGAGTCGCCCCATGGCTGTGATCGACCTGCGCAGCGACACCGTCACGCGTCCCACGCTGGCCATGCGCGCCGCGATGGCCGCGGCCGAGGTCGGCGACGATGTCTTCGGTGACGACCCGGCCGTCAACGCGCTGCAGGACCGCATCGCCGCGCTGCTGGGCAAGCAGGCCGCGCTGTTCATGCCCAGCGGCACGCAGAGCAACCTGTGCGCGCTGATGGCGCATTGCGGCCGGGGCGACGAATACCTCGTCGGCCAGCATGCCCACACCTACAAGTACGAAGGCGGCGGCGCGGCAGTGCTGGGCAGCATCCAGCCGCAGCCCATCGCCCACCAGGCCGACGGCACGCTGGCGCTGGCCGACATCGCTGCGGCCATCAAGCCCGACGACATGCACTTCGCCCGCACCCGGCTGCTGGCGCTGGAGAACACCTTCGGCGGCCGGGTGATGCCGCTGGACTGGCAGCAGGCCGCCACGGCGCTGGCCCGGCAGCACGGCCTGGCCACCCACCTGGATGGCGCCCGGTTGTTCAACGCCGCGGTGGCCAGTGGGGCGCAGCATGGCGGAGATGCGATGGCCGCGGCCCGCGCCATTGCCGGCCTGTACGACAGCGTGTCGGTGTGCTTCAGCAAGGGCCTGGGCGCGCCGGTGGGCTCGGCCCTGGTCGGCACTGCCGACCTGATTCACCATGCCCGCCGCCACCGCAAGATGCTGGGCGGCGGCCTGCGCCAGGCCGGCGTGCTGGCCGCCGCGGCCGACCATGCACTCACCCACCATGTCGACCGTCTGGCCGACGACCACGCGAACGCCCGCCGCCTGGCCGAGGGCCTGGCCGGCCTGCCCGGCGTGGCGGTGGTGGCGCCCGACACCAACATCGTTTTTCTCGATCTGGCACCCTCCATCGACGGCGCGGCCACTGTGCGCCGGGCGGCGGACCTCGGCGTGCTGCTGACCGGTGGCCAGCGGCTGCGCCTGGTCACTCACCTGGATGTGACCAGCGCCCAGATCGACCAGGCCGTGCAGGTGCTGCGCGGCGCCCTGCAGTGATCGTTGAACACCGAGGTTGACCCCATGCCCATCACCGACACCGAAGCCCTGACGCGCGCCATCGAGCACCGCGAGATCTTCCACGACGAGATGCTGGCCCTGATGCGCCGCATCATGGGTGGCGAGATGTCGCCGGTGATGATGGCCGCGCTGCTGACCGGCCTGCGCGTCAAGAAGGAGACCATCGGCGAGATCACCGCCGCAGCGCAGGTGATGCGCGAGTTCTCCACCAAGGTCGACGTGGCCGACCGCACGCATCTGGTCGACATCGTCGGCACCGGGGGCGACGGCTCGCACACCTTCAACATCAGCACCTGCAGCATGTTCGTCGCCGCAGCGGCCGGCGCGCGGGTCAGCAAGCACGGCAACCGCAGCGTCAGCAGCAAGAGCGGCAGCGCCGACGTGCTGGAAGCGCTGGGCGTGCCGATGACGCTGCAGCCGCAGGCCATCGCCCGTTGCATTGCCGACACCGGCATCGGCTTCATGTTCGCGCCCAACCACCATCCGGCGATGAAGAACGTCGGCCCGGTGCGGCGTGAGCTGGGCGTGCGCACCATCTTCAACATCCTGGGCCCGCTGACCAACCCGGCCGACGCGCCCAACATCCTGATGGGCGTGTTCCACCCTGATCTGGTGGGCATCCAGGTGCGTGCGCTGCAGCGCCTGGGCGCCGAGCATGCGGTGGTGGTGTACGGGCGTGACGGCATGGACGAGGTGTCGCTGGGTGCGGCCACGATGGTGGGTGAATACAAGGACGGCGGCATCCGCGAGTACGAGATCCACCCGGAGGACTTCGGCCTGACCATGGCCAGCGGCCGGTCGCTGAAGGTGGAGACAGTGGCGCAGAGCAAGGCGCTGCTGCTGGCGGTGCTGAGCAACGAGCCCGGCCCGGCGCGCGACATCGTGATCCTGAACGCCGGCGTGGCGCTGTACGCCGCCAACGTGGCCGCCACCATGGTCGACGGCGTGGCGCTGGCGCGCCACGCGCTGGAATCCGGCCAGGCGCTGGCGCGGCTGCACCACTTCGTCGACCGCAGCAAGGCGTTGGCCACGTCATGAGCAACATCCTCGACCAGATCGTCGCCGTCAAATGGCAGGAAGTGGCGGCCGCCCGCGCCCGCGTGGGTGAGGCGGCGCTGCGGCAGCAGGCGGCAGAACAAGCCGCACCGCGTGGCTTTGCCGCGGCGCTGCGCGCCAAGGTGGCGGCCGGCCAGCCGGCGGTGATCGCCGAGATCAAGAAGGCCAGCCCCAGCAAGGGCGTGATCCGCGAACACTTCGTGCCCGCCGACATCGCCGCCAGCTATGCCCGCCATGGCGCGGCCTGCCTGAGCGTGCTGACCGATGAACAGTTCTTCCAGGGCCATGCCGACTTCCTGCGCCAGGCCCGCGCCGCCTGCCCGCTGCCGGTGCTGCGCAAGGATTTCATGGTCGACCCCTACCAGGTGCTGGAAGCCCGGGCCATGGGTGCCGATTGCATCCTGCTGATTGCCGCCTGTCTGTCGGACGCGCAGATGGCCGACCTGGAGGCCTGCGCGCTGGAACTGGGCCTGGATGTGCTGGTCGAGGTGCACGATGGCGACGAACTCGACCGCGCGCTGCGCCTGAAGACCCCGCTTCTGGGCATCAACAACCGCAACCTCAAGACCTTCGCCGTGACGCTGGACACCACGCTGGGCCTGTTGCCGCGCGTGCCGGCCGACCGGTTGCTGGTCACCGAATCGGGCATCGGTGGCCGTGCCGATGTGCAGCGCATGCGTGCCGCTCACGTGCAGGCCTTCCTGGTCGGCGAAACCTTCATGCGCGCCGACGACCCCGGCGCCGCGCTGGCGGCGGTGTTCGGCTGACTGCCGCCTTGGGCATGACAGTGACTGGCGGCACCGCTGCCCTGTTCCCGGCCGAGCCGGCGTCCAACCAGCTGACCATGCCGCTGGCCGACGTGCTGGCCCGCGCCCCGGCCGACTGGGCGCCGCTGGTGCAGGCCTGGCAGGCGTCGCCCGACGGCAGCCGACTGCAGGCCTTCGTGGCCGGCAGGCAGGCGGCGGGTGCATGCATCTATCCCGCCGAGCCACTGCGTGCCCTGGCGTTGACGCCGCGCGCCGCGGTGCGGGTGGTGCTGCTCGGACAGGACCCGTACCACGGTGCCGGCCAGGCCGAGGGCCTGGCGTTCTCGGTGCCGGTGGGTGTGAAGGCGCCACCCAGCCTGCGCAACATCCTCGGTGAGATCTCCCGCAGCCTGGGCGTGCCACATCCCCCGAGCGGCCAACTGGGTGGATGGGCGCGCCAGGGCGTGCTGCTGCTCAACACCGTGCTCACCGTCGAAGACGCCCAGCCCGCCGCCCACGCTGGCCGCGGCTGGGAGCCGCTGACGGATGCGCTGATCCAGGCCACCGCCAGCGACCCAGGCGACAAGGTCTACCTGCTGTGGGGCGCCTTTGCCCAGGCCAAGGCCGGGCTGATCGCCGCGGCCGGTGGCGGGCGGCATCTGGTGCTGCAGGCCAATCATCCGTCGCCGCTGTCGGCCCGTCGGCCCCCGTTGCCGTTCATCGGCTGCGGCCACTTCACCCAGGCACGTGACTTCCTGGCCGCCCGCGGCAGCCCGCCGATCGACTGGTCGGCCTGACCCGTTGGCAGTGCTGCAGCGCGACATTTGTGTTCCGGCCGCCAGTTCTGCTATAGTCCCGAGTTCGCTGCGGAGGGGTGCCCGAGTGGCTAAAGGGGGCAGACTGTAAATCTGTTGGCTTACGCCTACGCTGGTTCGAATCCAGCCTCCTCCACCAAGGCGAATTTTGATGGCTTGTTGCCGGCGTGAGCGCTGGCTGGCAGCAGGCGGGAAGACCGGCGACGGGTCGGGTGCCAGCAATGGCAGCCGATGGCGTCACGTCGCGGGAGTAGTTCAATGGTAGAACCTTAGCCTTCCAAGCTAATGACGCGGGTTCGATTCCCGCTTCCCGCTCCAGCGTTCGGGTGGTGGTTGTAGAAGAAGTTGGTGCGGTGTCGGCACCGGCCTGGGTTGGCGGGCAGCCCAGGCCTGTGTCGATGCCCTTGTGGCTCAGTGGTAGAGCACCCCCTTGGTAAGGGGGAGGTCGCGGGTCCGATTCCCGCCAAGGGCACCAAGTCTTTCCCGACGTTTTCAGTCATTCCTGTTTGATCGCGAGGAGCGCGCAACATGGCAAAAGGCAAGTTTGAACGGACCAAGCCCCACGTGAACGTGGGCACGATTGGTCACGTGGACCACGGCAAGACGACGCTGACGGCGGCGATCACGACGATCCTGGCGTCGAAGTTCGGCGG
>JAGOBT010000289.1 GCA_017999135.1 Burkholderiaceae bacterium | reverse complement strand
GCAGCAGCAGCAGCAGCAGCAGCAGCAGCAGCAGCAGCGGCAGCGGCAGGTGCAGCAGCAGCCGCCGCGGGCTGCGCGGTGGCCGCCAGAGGGACAAGCGCCGCGGCGACCAGCGCGAGAGCCGAAGACAGCAGCCGGCGGCGGCGGGAGGATGGAATCATGGTTCTGGGCAGGGGAGGTGGTGCGGACCGGGCCGACCCGCAACACCTCCGGACCGGCCACCGCAGTGTAACGATCGCCCCCCGGCCGCCCGTTGACAGCCGCACGCACAGACGCGGCGGAGTTCCCGCCCCACGCCCCTTCCCTTTGATGCGGCTCAACAATCCTTGCCAACACCCCTTCGGCAGACACGCTCACTCGTGCCGCAGCGCCTCGATCGGATCCAGCTGCGCCGCCCGCCGGGCCGGGAAGTGGCCGAACACCACGCCGATGGCGGCCTCAGATCAAGGCAGCAGCCGTGCTTGGCCGTTCTCGAATACGGCTGTGTCAAAGCCACCCTGCAAGGTCAGCGTATGCGTGCTGCAGCGCCCCTGCTGGCGGATCCTGGACAGGTACTTCACCAGCGAGCTGCTGTCCTCGGTAGCGAGGTGACTGATCCCCTCGCAGATGCACTGGGCGATGAGCTTGAAGTCGTCCTTGACCCGCACCCTGTCGTCGCCGCTGTCCCCTTCCTGGCCGGCAATCAACTGACCACAGGTCACCGCGTGGTCGATGTTGAAGGGCAGCAGCACAAAATTGCGCAGCTCCAGATCCTGGATCGGCTGCCTGACCTGGAATTCCGACACCACGATCGTCGACAGGTAGATCGGAACCCCTTTGAGGATGAACTCCCGGTAGTAGGACTTGGCGGTGTCGTGCTGCGGTCGGTTCGGGTCAGCGAGCGTGATCAGGAAGCTCGTGTCCAGCAGCACGCTGTCGATCACGACGCATCGCTCCCGCGCAGCTGCTCCACCCAGGCGGAGGCATCCGGCACGTCCTTCCAGCGCTCCGCCCCACGGCGGGTCATGCGCTCGAAGGCCTCGGCATCGAAGCGCGGTGCGTATTCGACGAACTCGATCAGCTCGGCGTTGCGCAGCTCCTGCGTCAGCACGTTGTACTGGGCACGGATGCGCAGCATCGCCGGCTTGTAGAGCCGGTTGCGTTCCTCCGCCGCCAACAGTTCACGGGGCGCAGCCACCGTCAGCGTGCGGCCATCGGGCAGCTTGACATGGGCGTTGGGCCGGGTAGCGCCACCCAGGTCCATGATCTCGCCGCGCACATAACGCTCCACCCGCACCCACTGGTCGGCGTCGTCGGAGCGGTAGTCCGACTGCGCCGTCACCAGCACCGGCCGATCGAGGAAGGGGGCTGCTATCCGGTAGCGCGCACCACCGACCTTTCGCGCCGCCTTCTGCCAACGCTCCACCACCTTGCGGCGCTTCGCATCCAGGCCGTCCAGCAGCGGGGTCGACAGCATCGACCGCAGATCCCTGATAAGGGCAGGCGCCGACAGAATGGGCGTTGTCTCGATCGCCACCGAACCAGACTGGATTGCCACGTCGAGTTCATCGACATCGACCTCCCGGCCGTCGCCGGCCAGGAACTCACTCACATCCCGAGTGAAATCGGCCAGCACAGACAGACGCACCCGCGCCGGCGAGGCGTCGTAGCCGGCCGAGTCAACGACCATCGCCAGGGTGATGCGCTGGGCTTCCATGACAGTCATTGTAGGGAGGCAACCGCGAATGCGTACCTGCCTCACTCATGCCGCAACGCCTCGATCGGATCCAGTTGCGCCGCGCGCCGGGCCGGGAAGTAGCCAAACACCACGCCGATGGCGGCGGAGAAGGCGAAGGCCAGGCCGTTGATGCCGGGCTGGAATTGATAGTCCACGCCCATCAATTCGGAGATACCGATTGACGCGCCGGTGGCCAGCACGATGCCGACCAGCCCGCCGAGCGCCGAGAGCGCGACCGCCTCGATCAGGAACTGCAGCAGCACCTCGCGCTCCAGCGCGCCGATGGCCAGGCGGATGCCGATCTCGCGGGTGCGCTCGGTCACGCTGACCAGCATGATGTTCATGATGCCGATGCCACCCACCAGCAGGCTGACCGCGGCCACCGCGCCGAGCAGCGAGGTCATCAGCTGGGTGGTGCCCGACAGCGTTTCGGCGATCTGCTGGGTGTCCAGCACGTTGAAGTTGTCGTCGTCGGCGTCGGACAACTTGCGGCGCTCGCGCAGCAGGCGGTTGAGGTCGCGCTTGACGCTGGCGCTGTCGGCGTCGTCGCGCAGCGAGACCAGCAGGGTGTTGATGGTGGTGCGGCCGGTGACGCGGCGCTGCGCGGTCTTGAGCGGCAACAGGAGGGTGTCGTCCTGGTCCATGCCCATGGCGGCCTGGCCCTTGGAGATCAGCACGCCGATGACCTCGCAGCTGAAGGTCTTGATGCGCACCTGGCTGCCGAGCACCGCCTCGACGCCGGTGGTGGCGCCGAACAGCTCGCGTTTGACGGTGGCGCCGATGATGCATACCGCGCGGCCGGAGGCCAGTTCGTCGTCGGCGAAGGCGCGGCCGGCGGCGAGCTTCCAGTTGTTGGTCTGGAAGTAGTCGTTGGTCGTACCGGTGACGGTGGTGGACCAGTTGCGCCCCTCGGCGATCACGGTGACGGCGCCGCGCACCTCGGGCGCAGCCGCGGCCACGCCGCCGATCTGGGTGGCGATGGCCTCCAGGTCGGCGATCGAGAAGGCCGGTGCGCCGCTGCTGCCCATGCCGGGCCCCAGGCGCTGGCCGGGACGGATCTGCAGCAGGTTGCTGCCCAGGCTGGAGATCTGACTCTGCACCGCGCGGGTGGCGCCGTTGCCGACGGTGACCATGGTCACCACCGCGGCCACGCCGATGACGATGCCCAGGATGGTCAGGAAGGAGCGCAGCAGGTTGCGGCGGATCTCGCGCAGGGCGAGCAGCAGGGTGTTCCAGATCATGTCGGCGCCCCTGCGGTGGCCTGCTCGGCATCGCTGCCCATCGCGTGGGCCGGGGCAATTCGGCCCAGCGCGGCGGGGTGGGGATTGAGCTCGTCGCGCTCGATGCGGCCGTCGCGGAAGTGCACCAGCCGGCGCGCGTAGGCGGCCATGTCCGGTTCGTGGGTGACCATCAGCACGGTGATGCCGTGCTCGGCGTTGAGCGCCCAGAGCAGTTCCATGATCTCGTGGCTGCGTGCCGAATCGAGGTTGCCGGTGGGCTCGTCGGCCAGCAGCACGGTGGGCTGGGTGACGATCGCGCGGGCAATGGCGACACGCTGCTGCTGCCCGCCGGAGAGCTCGGCCGGCGTGTGGTGCTCCCAGCCGGCCAGGCCGACCTGGGCCAGCGCGGCGCGGGCGGCGGCGTGGCGCTGCGCGGCGCTCTCGCCGCGGTAGAGCAGCGGCAGCTCGACGTTCTCCTGCGCCGAGGTGCGCGCCAGCAGGTTGAAGCCCTGGAAGACGAAGCCCAGGTGGCGCCGCCGCAGCCGGGCGCGCTGGTCGCGCGTCAGGCGCTGCACCTCGACACCCTGGAAGGCGTAGCTGCCCGTCGTCGGCACGTCCAGGCAGCCGAGCAGGTTCATCACGGTGGACTTGCCCGAGCCGCTCGGGCCCATCACGGCGACGAACTCGCCCGCCGCGATCTCCAGATCGACGCCCTTGAGGGCCTGGAAGGCGGCCTGGCCGCTGCCGAAGGTCTTGGTGATGCCGCGCAGGCGGATCAGCTCCGCCCCGGCCGGGAGCGTGGGCTGACTCACTTGGGGGCTCCGGTGGAACCGTTGGCCTGCTCGGTGACGATGGCCATGCCTTCGCGCAGCGCCGCGCCGCTGACCTCGGTGAGGCGGCCGTTGCTGAGGCCTGCCGTCACCTCGACCGACATGGGCCGCCCGTCCTGAAGCACCCACAGGCGCTTCGGGCCGATGCCGGCGCCGCCGGACTTGTCGGCACTGCCGCTGCGCTTGGGGGCATTGCCACCCGGCGGGCGGGGCATCAGCTTGGAGACGATGCCGCCGCCGCCCGAGGCCGCAGGCGCCGACGCCGACGGGGCACCGCCCGGCTCGGCCGGGGTGAAGCGCAGCGCCCGGTTGGGCACCAGCAGCACGTCGCGGCGCTCGGTGGCGGTGATCACCGCGGTGGCGGTCATGCCGGGGCGCAGGCTCAGGTCGGCATTGGGCACGTCCATCAGCGTGGTGTAGGTGACCACGTTGTCGGTGATGGTCGAGCCGTAGGCCACACGCACGATCTGCGCCGGGTAGTTGCGCCCCGGCCAGGCGCTGACGCTGAACCTGGCCGACTGGCCGGCCTGCACCTGGCCGACGTCGGCCTCGTCGACGTTGACCGAGAGCTGCAGCCGGCTCAGGTCCTCGGCGATGGTGAACAGCGTCACCGCCTGCAGCGAGGCGGCCACCGCGTAGCCGGGCTCGACCGCGCGGGTCAGCACCACGCCATCGATCGGCGAGCGGATGGAGGCTTTGGACAGGTTGGTCTCGTTGGTGCTCAGCGTGGCGCGGGCGCTGGTCACGGCCGCGCGCGCGGCGTGCTCGGCCGCCACCGCCTTGTCGAGCGTGGCGCGGGCGCTGTCCAGCTCGGCGGCGGAGGGCACCTGGCCGTTCGACAGCCGGTGCACCTCCTCCAGGCGCTGCAGGTTGGCGCGCGCCTCCTTGGCCGCAGCCACCGCCTGGCCAACGCCGGCGTCGGCCGACGCCACCGCGGCGCGGGCGCTGGCGATCTGGTCGAGCAGCTTGGCGGTGTCGAGCTCGACCAGCACCTGGCCCTTCTTCACCCCATCGTTGACGTCCACGTGCACACGCGACACCGTGCCGGAGAGTTCGCTGCCGAGGCTCACCGTGCGGGTGGCCTGCAGCTTGCCGTTGGCGGTGACGTTGAGCTGCAGCGTGCCGCGCGCCAGCGCCTCGGTGACGAAGCGCGGCGCGGCCTGCTGGGCGCTGTGGCCCAACCACCACCAGGCGGCACCGGCACCCAAGAGCAGCAGCGCTGCCAGCACCCAGGGCAGCGGTCGGCGCCACCAGGCACGCACGGCGTCGTCACC
>JAGOBT010000009.1:11721-19056 GCA_017999135.1 Burkholderiaceae bacterium | reverse complement strand
CCCGCAGCCCCGACACCGGGTCGTTGCGCGACAGGATCACCACCTCCACCCGTGGCGCTGCGCCCGGCGCCGCGCCGGCGTTGAAGGCCAGCAGCTTGCGCGCCAGCCCGAAGGCCACACCCGGCTGCGCCGGCACATCCAGCTGCGCCAGTTGCAGCTGCATGTAGGCATGGTCGTCGTGGGCCTCGAACACCTGGTTCTCGGCTTCGAAATCGAACAGTGCGCGCGACGACATGGCCACCACCAGGGGGGGGCCGACCGGTGGCGCAGGGGAGTCCATGCGCTGGATGATAGGGGTCTCAAGTTGCGGCCGCCGCAGCCGAAATCACCTCAGGTGTCCGCCGATCTGCCGGTGCCGCCTGCCATCTTGTCCACCTTGCGCCTGTCCCGACCGATGCTGCGCTGCCCTGTTGCCGCGGGCTGGGTGTGGTGCTGGGTATTGCTGCTGTGCCTGCTGCTGCCGGCCCTGGCGCGCGCCACGCCGGCCCTGCCGTTGCAGGACAGCGCGGGCCAGGTGGACGCCTGGCCTGCCATCACCCTGCTGGCCGATGCCGACGGCAGCCTCGACAGCGCGGCCGTGCGGCGCCGCCTGGACCAGTTCCAGCCGCCCACCGGGCCGCATGGCAACCTGGGCATGCGCCGCGACGTGGTGTGGCTGCAGTTGCCGGTGGTGGCACAGGGCGGCGACGGCCGCTGGGTGCTGGACATCGACTACCCGTCGCTCAACCGGGTGGACGTGCTGCTGCTGCGCGACGGCCGGCCCGTGGCCGAGCACCGCCTGGGCAATGCCATGGGCTTCGACCAGCGGCCGATGCAAAGCCGCACCCATGTGGTGGAACTGCAGCTGGCGCCGGGCGTGCCGCATCTGGTGCTGCTGCGGGTGGCCACCCAGAGCAGCATGGTGCTGCCGATCCGCCTGTCCAAGCCCGGCGTGTACCACGCGGGTGAGGCCGGCACGCAACTGCTGCAGGGCGTGCTGGCCGGCGTGGCACTGGCGCTGCTGGCCTACAGCCTGACCCACTGGTTCAGTCTGCGCGACCCGATGTTTCTGGAGTACGCGCTGCTGCTGGCCGGCGTCACCACCTTCTTCGTCACCTACTTCGGCATCGGCCAGCAGCACCTGTGGAACGACCAGACCGGCCTGCTCGGCAAGGTGGCGCCGCTCAGCGTGCTGACGGCACTGGCCGGTGGCAGCCTGTTCGTGGCCAGCGCGATGCAGACCCGCACCCAGGCACCCCGGACGCACCGTGGCCTGCAGATGGTGGCGGCCTGCGCCACGCTGGTGTTCGTGGCCTCGATCGCCGGCCTGCTGGATTACCGCCTGACCCAGACCCTGGCCACCGCCCTGGGTCCGGCGCCGATGTTGCTGGGCATCCCCATGGCGTACCGGCAGGCTCGCCGCGGCAACCACCTGGCGCTGTACATGCTGCTGGGCTGGCTGTCGTACATGGGTGGCGCGCTGTGCATCGCCGCCCTGCTGCGGGGGCTGCTGCCGGCGAACTTCTGGACCCAGCACCTGTTCCAGTTCGCCTCGCTGCTGGAGATGTTGCTGTGGACCCGGGTGCTGGCGCTGCGCATCGCCGGCATCCGCCGCAGTGCCGAGCGCACCGAACTGGAGCGCGCCGCGCTGGAGTCGCTGGCCCACACCGATGCGCTCACCGGCCTGCCCAACCGGCGCGGCCTGCAACAGGCGCTGGCGGCTGCGCTGCCGGCCAGCCATGCCCACGATGCACTGGCGGTGTTTCTGCTGGACCTGGACGGCTTCAAGCCGGTGAACGACCGACTGGGTCACGACGCTGGCGACGACCTGCTGGTGCAGGTGGGCCAGCGCCTGCGCAGCCAGGTGCGCCAGGGCGATGTGGTGGCGCGGCTCGGTGGTGACGAATTCGTCATCATGGCCCCGGGCATCCCCGGCGAGGCCGAGGCCATGGTGCTGGGCCGCAAGCTGCTGGATGCGTTCAGCCAGCCGTTCGATGTGGGCGGCCAGACCTGCCGCGTGGGGCTGACCATCGGCTTTGCGCTGGCGCCGCACGACGGCACCCGTGCCGACGACCTGATCAAGCGGGCCGACGCCGCGATGTACGCCGGCAAGCAGGCCGGTCGCCACACCGTGCGCCGGGGCGGCGCGTCGGTGGGCCTGACCTTCAGTTCATGAAGCCCAGCGGCCCGCGCTTGCCGGCATGGCCGGCGGCGGGCAGGTCGGTCAGGACGATGGCGTCGCGGCCGTCGAGCCGGGCGTTGCCGAAGGCCGTCATCCAGGCGCGGCGCATCTCGCGCGGGGCCAGGCCGGCCATGCAGTCGAGCACGTCGTCGGCCGGCTCGGGCGCGACGCGGCGGCCCCAGTCGTGCTGGCCGCGGATGCTGGCATACAGCCGCCGCGCGATGGTGCGTGCGGCATCGCGGTCGGGCATGTCGACCTGGTAGACATTCACCCGGTTCAGGATCGGCTCGGGGATGCAGCGTTCGTCGTTGGCGGTGGCCACCCAGATCAGCTGGCTGGCGTCCACCGCCACCTCGGCGAATTCATCGACAAAGGCGCCGGCGGTGTCGTGCTCCAGCAGGCTGTACAGCGCGCCCAGCGGGTCGTAGGCATGCTCGCCGCGGGCCTTGTCGATCTCGTCGACCACCATCACCGGGTTGGCGTACTGGCCGTCGACCAGCGTTTCGAACACCTTGCCCGGCCGCGCGCCCTTCCACTGGCTGCTGGCGCCTGACAACACCCAGCCGGCGGTGAGCGAGCTCATCGAGATGAAGCCCATGCCGGTGCCCAGCAGCTTGGCCACCTCGCGGGCGAAGTGGGTCTTGCCCACGCCCGGCGGGCCCAGCAGCAGCATCGGCGTGATTTCCAGTGCGTCGCGGCTGTCGTGGCACAGCGCCAGCTGCCGCCGGATGTCGTCGAGCACTTCATGGAAGTTGGGCAACTCGTCGTACAGGTGCTCCATCGCCGGCAGCCCGCTGGGCTTGACCTGGAATCGCTCGGGCCCCTTTTCCAGCATGCGTTCGTAGGTGCCGCGCAAGTGCTCATGCTCCTTGGGGGGCAGCTTCTGCAACCGGCGTTCGACTTCGTCGCAGCGGTAGACGTTGCGCATCTGCGCCACCGAAAACGCGCTGCCGCGCTGCGCGCTGGGCGACATGGCCACCAGATCGGTCGACGGACTGGGCATCCAGGCACCTCCGAAGTAACAAGCACCACCATTGAAGCGCCAGCCTGGGCGGCTGACCGCCGGAACAACCGGCCGATCACCCGCCTGTTGGCACCGCCTGACGCAAATACTAGCAAGAGCCAGGCCGCTGCGCAGCGCCGGGTCACCCCCCCGGATGGCGGGGCGGTTCGTGTCGCCCGATGCCGCACTTCAGGCCTGCCGGGCGTCGCTTCGTCGCAGGCGGGACGCGGCGCGCGGTGTGGTCGGGCAGGATGGCGCCATCAACGCACCCGACCCGAGGACTGGCCCGATGAACCGACTGACAACCCGATTGCTGCGCTGGCTGGACCCGCTCTTCGCGCTGACCCTGGCCGGCGCGCTGATGATGGTGGCCATCACCGCCTGGCCGGGCAGCGCCCGGGCCGCCGACACCACCACCGAGGCGCGCAGCACCGGCGACTTCGAGGCGGTGCAGACGCTGGGACCGATGGTGCGGCTGCGCCAGGGCGCGGCCACCAGCCTCGGCGTCACCGCCGACCGCCAGCTGCTGGCGCAGCTGGAGACGGTGGTGGAAGACAGCCGCATGGGCAAGACCCTGGTGGTGCGCTGGAAGCGCGGCACCCGCCCCCACACCTGGAACGGCCGCGACGAGCCGGTGGTCACCATCGTGGCGCCGCGCATCACCGGTCTGCTGGTCAGCGGCTCGGGCGACATCGTGGCCGACGGCCTGACGCCGGCGTCGCTGTCGGCCCGGGTCGACGGCTCGGGCGACATCCGGCTGACCGGTGTGGCCACCGACGCCCTGACACTGGCCGTGGCGGGCTCGGGCGACATCAGCGCGGCCGGGCGGGCCGGCAAGCTGGCGGCCAGCGTGGCCGGCAGCGGCGACATCCGCGCCGACGGCCTGGCGGCCGACGTGGTGGAGGTCAGCATCGCCGGCAGCGGCGACGTGAAGGTGCAGGCCGACAAGACGCTGCAGGTCAACATCGCCGGCTCGGGCGATGTGGTGTACGGAGGCAACCCGACGGTGCGGCAGTCGATCCTGGGCAGCGGTTCGGTCACCCGGCGCTGACGGCCGCTCGCCTGTTCACAATCCCCCCGGCAGCAACAGCCAAACGGGGGGGCGGCATGGGGGATCCGACACAGCACGGCGGCGGCGCAGCCGGGCCGGCGCATCTGGCCATCGTGGGCTGCGGCTTCACCGGCACGTCGGCCCTGCTGCAACTGGTCGACCGCTGCCCGGTGCAGCGCATCACCGTGTTCGAGGCCAGCGGCGACTTCGGTCCGGGCTTTGCGTACCGCCGTGACGACAGTGCCGACTACCTGCTGAACAACACCACCGACACCTTGTGCCTGCTGCCGCACAACCGCCAGGCCTTCATCGCCTGGCTGCGCGGGCGGGGCGAGTCGGTCGAGCCCAAGGGCCACCTGCCACGCCGGCGCTATGGCGACTTCCTGGCCGATGCGGTGGCGGCGGCTGCCACGCTGGCCGCGGCCAAGGGCATCAGGCTGGAACGCATCCCGGCCGAGGTGACGGCACTGGACGAACCCGCCGCCGACGATGGTGGCGGCGTGCGCCTGCACTGGGTCGGCGGCACGCTGCAGGCCGATGCGGTGCTGCTGGCCACCGGCCGCTGCCCGGGCCGCGACCCCATTGGCCCGCCGCCGGCTGGCAGCGGCGCGCTGCTGGTGGCCGACCACATCCGCAGCGCCGCGCTGGACGGCGTGCCGCTGGACGCCACCGTGCACGTGCTGGGCGCGTCGCTGTCGGCCTATGACGTGGTGAACCGGCTGTTTGGGCCGGCCACCGGCTGCCGCTTCGACCGTGGGGCCGACGGCATGCTGCATTTCGTGCCCGGACCCAACCGGCGCCGGGTGCTGCTGTGCGCGCGCAGCGGCCGCCTCAAGCACCTGCAGAGCCGGGCACCGATGGCGCTGCGTCGCCGCTACTTCACCTTGCCGGCTCTGCAGGCGCTGGCGGCCGATGGCGCGCTGACGCTGGACGCCCTGCGCGGCCTGGTCGATGCCGAGGCCCGTGCCCATGGCGTGGCCCTGGATTGGCCGGCCCTGCTGCAACCCTATGCCGGCTGCGCCGATGCCGCCGCGGTGGACCGGCGTGCCGCCTCGCTGCTGGACAACGCCATCGCCGACTGCCTGGGCGGCCGCAACTTCCTGGTCGACCTGGGCGGCGATCTGCAGACCCTGCTGTGGGACGCCTTCGCCCGCCGCCTGCTGCCGCCGGATGAAGAGCGCCGCTTCCGCCAGTCGGTCGAATCGGCCGTGCTCAGCTGGACGGCGCCGTGCCCGCTGCCCACCGCCGAGCGGCTGCGCGCCCTGCTGCGCGCCGGTGCGCTGCAGGTGCGCCATGGTGTGCGCGGCGTGCAGTGGTCGGACACCGACGCCGGCTGGCGCATCACCTGCGCCTTCGGTGATGAGCGGGCACGGGTGCTGGTCAACACCACCGGCGCACTTGACCGGCGGGTGGACAGCCCGGCGCAGCCGGCCCTGGTGCGCAGCCTGGCCGCCCAGCGCCTGCTGCAGCCCTACCGCTGTGGCGGCGTGGTGGCCGACGGCGCGGCGGTGGACATGGCCACCGGCCGGGCCATCGGCAGTCGGCAGGTCTACGTGGCGGGCATGTGGCTGTGGGGGCCTGGGTTCTTCACCAGCTCGGCCTTCATGATGGCGCGGGCGGTGCAGACGGTGCTGGCCGGGTTGTATCCGGGCCAGGTGCAGCCGCCGGCCACACCGGCCATGTGACCGCTACTTGACCCAGGTGTTGAGCTGGATGATCGGCAGCAGCACCGCCAGCACGATCAGCATCACCACACCGCCCATGGCCACGATCAGCAGCGGCTCCAGGATGGTGGCCAGCGCCATGGCGCGGCGCTGCACCTCGCCGGTGAGCTGGCGGGCGGCGCGGTCCAGCATCTGCGGCAGCTGGCCGGTCTGCTCGCCCAGCCGGGCGAACATCGCCAGCAGGCCGGGGAAGCGCTTCTTGGCCGCCAGGGCGGCGGCCAGCGGTGCGCCTTCGCGCACCTGCACCAGCGCGTCCAGCGCGTCGGCGCGCAAGGCGCGGTTGTGCAGCGTCTCGGCGGCGGCCTGCAGCGCCTTCAGGATGGGCACGCCGGCATTGGCCAGCATCGCCAGCGTGCCGGCGAAGCGCGCCGCGTTGTAGCCGCGCGCCACGCGGCCCACCAGCGGCAGGGTGAGAAAGGCGGCGTCGAAGCGCTGGCGGAAGGCCTCACCGCGCAGCGCAACGCCCAGCAACACGCCGCCGCCCATGGCCGCCAGCAGCACCGCCCAGCCCCAGGTGCGCACGAAGGCACTCAGTCCCAGCATCGCCGTGGTCAGCCAGGGCAGGGCGCGCTGGTTGCTGGTGAACACGCTGGCCACCTGCGGCACCACGTAGGTGACGAGAAAGATCACGATGACCACGGCGATGGCCGAGACGATGGCCGGGTACAGCGCAGCGCCCAGCAGCTTGCTGCGCAGCGCCTGGCGTTCTTCCAGGTCGTCGGCCAGGCGCTCGAGCACGGCGCCCAGCGCGCCGCTCTGCTCGCCGGCGGCCACCACGGCGCGGTAGACATCGTCGAACTCGCGCGGGGCGCTGGCCAGCGCACGGGCAAACGGCGACCCGGCGTTGACCTCGGCCCGCAGGTGCGCCACCAGGTCGCGCTGGGCGGGCTGGTCGGCCTCGTCGGCCAGCGCGGTCAGCGCACGCTCCAGTGGCAGGCCGGCGCCCACCAGGCCGGCGAGCTGGCGCGTCCACACCGCCAGGCCGGTGCTGCCGAACACCCGCCGGCTCCAGCGTGACGCGCCAGCGCTCTGCACGCTGGCGGCCAGCGCGGCCACGCTCAGCGGCACCAGGCCCTGGGTGCGCAGCTGGCTGCGGGCGGCCTTGGCGTTCTCGGCCTCGACCACGCCGGTGCGTGGCTTGCCGGCGTCGTCCAGGGCTTCGTAGGTGTAGGCGGGCATGACGGGCTGGAGTATCGGGGAGATCTGTGACCCGCTTTCGGGCTGCAGCGGGTGCTTTTGACCCCAACACCGCTGTCGGCGGAAAATGAGCGGATGGACACACCCGGCATCGATCTTTCACCACTGCGCAAGGCTCTCGGTGTGTTGGCCGAAGCCTTGCAGCTGTGGCACTCGCAGGATGCGGGGTCGGTGCTCAAGCCGCATCTGCGGTCGGCCG
>JAGOBT010000009.1:0-11621 GCA_017999135.1 Burkholderiaceae bacterium | reverse complement strand
TTTGACGGCGTTGGTGCCGTGCCTGAGCGCCGAGCAACTGGCCGTGGTGCAACGGGTGCTGCGCCAGGTGTTGCCGGGTGCCCAGGTGGCCGTGTTCGGATCGAGGGCCACCGGGCGCGCCCGCCCGTTTTCCGACCTGGACCTGCTGGTGTCCGACCCGCCGCGCCTGACCTGGGCCCAACGCGCTGACCTGCGTGACGCCTTCGAGGCCAGCCACCTGCCGTTTGGCGTGGATGTGGTGGAACTAGATGGTCTGGCCGACGGCATGCGCCAGCGGGTGCTGGCCGAGGCGCTGCCACTGTCCTGAGCGGGAGCGCTGCGGCGACTGGGATCGCTCGGCGCAGATGGCAGGCCTCCTGACCACCGAAACACTCAATCCCGCGTCACCCGCAGCACTTCTTCCAGCGCGGTGATGCCCTCGGCCACCAGGCGTTCACCGTCTTCGCGCATCGGCACGAAGCCATGCGCCCGGGCTGCGGTGAGCAGTTCGCTCTCGGCCGCGCGGTTGTGGATCAGCGCGCGCAGGTCGTCGTTCACCACCATCAGCTCATACACCCCGGTGCGGCCCTTGTAGCCGGTGTGGCCGCACTCGGCGCAGCCCACCGGGTGCCAGTGGCCATCGGCGTCCTGCCGCTTGCAGTGCGGGCACAGCTTGCGCACCAGGCGCTGGGCCTGGGCGCCCAGCAGGCTGCTGCTCAGCAGGTAGGGCTCCACGCCCATGTCGATCAGCCGGGTGATGGCGCTGGGCGCGTCGTTGGTGTGCAGCGTGGCCAGCACCAGGTGGCCGGTCAGGCTGGCCTGGATGGCGATCTGCGCGGTCTCGAAATCACGGATCTCGCCGATCATGATCACGTCCGGGTCCTGCCGCAGGATGGCGCGCAGGGCCTTGCCGAAGGTGAGGTCGATCTTGGCGTTGACCTGCGTCTGGCCGATGCCGGGCAGCTCGTATTCGACCGGGTCTTCCACCGTCAGGATGTTGGTGCCGGCGGTGTCGATGCGCCCCAGGCTGGCGTACAGCGTGGTGGTCTTGCCACTGCCGGTGGGGCCGGTCACCAGCACGATGCCATGCGGCTGGTGCACCAGGCGGTCAAAGGCGGTGAGCGTGGCCCCGCTCATGCCCAGGGCTTCCAGCGTGAACTTCGATTCGCTCTTGTCCAGCAGCCGCAGCACCGCCCGCTCACCATGGGCGCTGGGCAGCGTGCTCACCCGCACGTCGATGGCCCGCCCGCCGATGCGCAGGCTGATGCGGCCGTCCTGCGGCAGGCGCTTTTCGGCGATGTCGAGCTCGGCCATGATCTTCAGCCGGCTGATCAGCGCCGCATGCAGGGCGCGGTTGGGCTGCACCACCTCGCGCAGCGTGCCGTCGACGCGGAAGCGCACGCTGCTGCTGCGCTCATAGGGCTCGATGTGGATGTCCGACGCGCCGTCTTTCGCGGCCTGCGTCAGCAGCGCGTTGAGCATGCGGATGATGGGCGCGTCGTTGGCCGCTTCCAGCAGGTCTTCCACCGCCGGCAGGTCCTGCAGCAGGCGCGACAGGTCCACCGCGCTCTCGACCTCGCCCACCACGGCGGCGGCGCTGCTCTCGCCGCCGGCATAGGCCGAGGCGATGCGCTCGGCCAGCACGGCGGGCTGTTCACGCTCGACCCGGTTGACGGCGTGCAGGCGCATCACCTCGCCCAGCGCGCCCAGGCTGGCGCCGCTGCTGCCGTCGGCGGCCCACAGCACGCGCTCGTGGCCGAAGTCTTCCAGCAGCAGGGTGTGGGCCTTGGCAAAGCCGTAGGGCAGGGGGTGGCGGGCGGCCATGGTGCGGTGTCAGTTCGGGGTGGCGGGTGCGGCGGCGGGCGGCTGCATCGGAATCGTCGGCAGCGGCTGGCCCTTGGGCGGCAGCGCGGGCAGAACCGGCGACTCATTGATCGGCATCAGCGCCTTCTGCAGGGGCTGGCCGGCCGTCTGCTGCGCGCGGATGGCCTCGTAGCGGTCCAGCGCCAGGCTGCTGGCAGCCTGGGCGTCGCGGATGACCACCGGCCGCAGGAACACCAGCAGGATGCTCTTCTTGCGCTCGCGGCTGCTGTTCTTGAACAGGTTGCCCACCATCGGCACGTCGCCCAGCATCGGCACCTTGTTCTCGCCGTCGGTGTATTCCTCCTTCATCTGGCCGCCCAGCACCATGATCTGGCCGTCGTCGGCCACGATGGTGGTTTCCAGCGAGTTCTTGTTGGTGGTGGGGCCGTTGGCATTGGTCAGCGTACCGCCCACCACACTGCTGTTCTCCTGGAACACCGTCATGCGGATGACGCCGCCTTCGCCGATCTGCGGCTTGATCTTCAGCGTCAGGCCCACGTCCTTGCGCTCCACCGTCTGGAACGGGTTGACGGTGGCGCTGCTGCTGCCGGTGTTGGTGAAGCTGCCGGTGACAAAGGGCACGTTGGCACCCACCACGATCTTGGCTTCCTCGTTGTCCAGCGCCACCAGGTTGGGCGTGGACAGGATGTTGGTGCCGGTGACGTTTTCCAGGAAGCGTGCCAGCGCGCCGAGGGTGTAGGTGCCATTCACCCGTTGCAGCAGGCCCAGGTTCAGGCCAGTGCCGGGCAGGCTGGTGCCGGTGCCAGTGGCGCCGGCCACGCTGAGGTTCAGGATGTTGTTGTTGGCACTGGTGCCGGTGCCGAAGTTGGTGCCCGCGGCCAGGCCGAAGCGGTCGCCGCTGTTGCCCAGCAGCCCCTGCCACTGGAAGCCCAGTTCGGCCGCCTTGTTGGCGTCCATCTCGACGATCATCGATTCGACGAACACCTGCGCACGCCGGCCATCGAGCTGGTCGATCACGCTGCGGATCTGGCGGTACAGCGGCTCGGCCGCGGTGATCACCAGCGAGTTGGTGGCCGGGTCGGCCTGGATGAAGCCGCCAGTGGACGGCTGCGCGGACTGTGCCACCGGCGTGGTGGCGGTGGTGCCGCCGCCGGTGCCCGCGGTGCCCTGCACCGGGTTGCTGACCGTGCTGCCGCTGCCGCCACCGAAGCTGCCGCCGCCGCTGCCACCCGCGCCGCCCCCAAAGGCCGCCCGCAGCACCGACGCCAGCTTGGTGGCATCGGCGTTCTTGAGGTAGACCACGTTGATCTGCCCGGCCGGGCCGCCCACGCCCGGGCGGTCGAGCCGGGCGATGAGCGCGCGCACGCTGGCCAGGCGTGCCGGGTTGGCGGCCCGCACGATCAGCGTGTTGCTGCGGGCGTCGGCCAGCACCGACACGCTGGCCCCGGTGGCCGGCAGGCCGGGCACGCCGGCGGCCGGGCCGCCTTCGCCCAGCTTCTGCACCAGTGCGGCCAGGTCGCTGGCAATGGCATGCTGCAGCGGCACCACCTCCACGTCGGTGGCGGTAGGCTGGTCCAGTGCGGCGATGATCTTGCCGATGCGCGTCAGGTTGTCGGCGTAGTCGGTGATCACCAGCGTGCTGTTGCCCGGGTTGGCATTGATGGTGTTGTTGGGGCTGATCAGCGGGCGCAGCACCGCCACCAGGTTGTTCGGGTTCTCGTATTGCAGGCGGAAGATCTGGGTCAGCACCTGGTCGCCGCGCGCGCCCACCTCGCCCACGCTGACGGTACCGGCCTGCAGTTTGGCGTCGGGCTCGGGCAGCACCTTCAGCAGGCCGGCCGTCTCCACCACGGTGAAGCCCAGGCCGCGCAGCGCCGCCAGGTACTGCAGCCAGGCCTCGCGCACCGGGATCGGCTGCTCGCTGTAGACGGTGATCACGCCCTTGACCCGCGGGTCGACCAGGATCTGCCGGTCCAGCATGGCGGCCATGGCGCGGGTCACGGCTTCCAGGTCGGCGTTGACGAAGTTCACCGTCACCGGCGTGCTGCCACCCAGGCCGCCGCTGCGCTTGGCTGCGGCCGGCCGGGGTGCGTCCTGCGCCAGCACGGGCGCGGCGGGCAGCAGCAGGGCCAGCAGCAGCGGCAGCAGCTGGGGCAGCAGGCGGGGTGGTGCGGAACGGGGCGATCGCGCGGTCATGGGGTCATCCGATCGAAATGACGGACAGCGCACCCTGGCGCCGGCCGATGATGTTGAGCAGGTTGGCCAGCGCGCCGTCCTGGCCGTCGGCGGCCTGGGCGGTGCCGCGGAAGCGCAGCCGTGCGCCGGTCCACTGGCCCTCGCCGTTCAGGCGCAGCGGGCCTTCCAGGCTGGACAGGCGCAGCTGCGTGGCGTCGTCGCCGCGGCCGCTGCCCTGCAGCAGCAGCTGGTAGCTGCCCAGGGCTGGCAGCGGCGACAGGCGCGACGTGGCGCTGCGCAGCTGCAGTTGCAGATCACCGGCCAGGCGCAGCTGGCCCGCCGTCGACTGCAGCCGCAGCCCGGTGCTGGACAGCTGCAGCTGGCCACCCAGCTGCAGCGTGTTCCACGGCGTGCCCAGGCCGGCCAGCCAGCTGGCCGGCCATTGGCCCAGGGTGCGCGCGGCACCGGCTGCCGGCGGCGCCCCGCCCGCCGCACGGGCCGGCGCGTCGAGCTGCAGCGCCATGCCGCCCCAGCCGGGCTGCAGTGTCAGCTGCAGGCCGCCGGGCAGGCAGCAGGCCTGGTCGGCCCGCAGGTGCAGCACGCCCCAGCCGGGCCGCAGCCGCCATTGCAGCCGGCCTGGCAGGGCCGACGCGTCGCGGCTGCCGGCCCCGCCGGTGAGCACCAGCACCGCGCTGCCGTCCCACAGGCTGCCGCGCGCCTCGGCCAGCAGCAGGCGGCCCTGGGTGGCGCGGGCCAGGCTGTCGGCCAGCCACTGCGCCGGCGCCTGGGTGACCAGGCCGAAGACGACGCCCAGCGCCGCGCCCCAGCCCGCCCAGCGCCGGCCGGCGCGCAGGCTGCGCTGCCAGCGGCCGGTGCTGGCGTTGGCCGGTGCATGGGCGCTCATCGGGCCGACCCCAGCGCCAGCGTCATGCTGCCGTCGTACAGGCCGGGCGTGGTCTGGCTCAGGCTGGCCTCGACCACCCGCGCCCGTGCGCCGGCACGCGCCTCGCCCAGCCAGGCGCCCAGCTGCTCGCCGTTGATGCCCTGCAGCGTGACCACGGCCCGATCGCCCTGCAGGCTGAGCTTGGCCGCACTGCCCAGGCGGCCGGTGGCGGCGGTCAGCGCGGCCTGGGCCTGGGCCATCGGCACCGGGGCCACGGCGCGCAGCGCCTGGGCCTCGCTGGCCAGGGCCTGCATCTGCTGCAACTGCGCCTCGGCGGCGGCCAGTTGCGCCGGTGCGCTGGCCAGCGTGCGCAGCGCCGGTGCCAGCGCCAGGCCCCACAGCAGGCCGGCGCCCACCACGGCGGCGGCCACCAGCACCAGGCGGCGTTCCCGCGTGGCCAGGGTGGCCCATTGGGCGCCGATGCGGGCCTTGGCCTGCCGGAGCGGGGCGGTGTTCATGGCCGGGCCGGCATCACGCCGGCAGTCTGCAGGGTGGCGGGTGCCGGGCTGGCCTTGCTGATCACCAGGCGGCCGTCGCTCTGGTCCAGGCCCCAGCCCAGCGCGGCCAGGCGCTGGCGCAAGGCCGCGATCTGCGGCGGAACCCAGCCGGCGCCCGGCAGGCTGAGCCGGCCGGGCTCGAAGCGCAGTTGCGCGGCGGGCGGCTGGCCATCGGGCCAGGCGGCGGCGGTGGCCTGCAGCACGGTTTCGAAGTCGTCGTCGCCGGGCACACCGGCGGCGCTGCGCAGGGCGGCGGTCTCGCGCTGCATCTGCAGCGGCGCGTCGAGCACGGCGCGCACCTGCGGGTGGGCCGTGCGCAACAGGTCCAGCTGGGTCTGGCGCTGCTGGGCCAGGGTGCTGCGCTGCTGCCACGCCAGGGCATTGATGCCGATCACCTGCACCACCACCAGGGCCAGCAGGCCCCAGCGCGCCGGTGCCCAGGCCGGGCCCATCAGCGTGCGCCACAGGTTGCCGGCGGCCAGGCTGCCGCGGTGGCGTGGCGCCAGGTCGAACTGCAGCAGGTTCCAGGGCGAGCGCACGGCGGCCAGCGCGGTGTCGGCGTCGTTGCGCACGGCCACCGGCGTGCCCAGCCAGCGTTCGGCCGCGGCGGCGGCCGCCGGCGTGGCCGACCAGCGGGGGGTGCGCCCCTGCCAGCCCGGCAGCAGGCTGCGCGCCAGGCCGCCGGCCAGCGGCAGGTTGGTGGCGCCGTCGGCGTCGCTCCAGGCCAGGTGCAGCGAGGCGTCGGTGTCCATCTCGGCCGGGCCGTGGAAGTGGCCTTCCGGCGCTGCGCCGGCCTCCAGCTGCGGTGCCAGCGCCGGCACCAGCCGGTCGACCACCCGGCCGGCGGCGGCCAGCTGGCCGAGATGGGCGCGCAGCCAGGGCTTGTGCAGGGCAGCCACCCACACCGGCGCGCCGGCCACGGCCTGGGGTGCCAGGGCCAGGTGCACATCGTCGTCGTCGGTCAGCAGGTGCTCTTCCAGCACGCTGCCCAGCGCGGCGCGCAGGCGGTTGGCCGGTGCCTTGGGCAGCTGCGGGCGGTGCCAGGCCACCGCATCGGCCGGCGCCACCGCCACCACGGTGTCGGCGGCGGGCAGGGCGGCCGCCGCGCTGCTGCCGCGCCGGGCCACGGCCAGGCCATCGGGGCTGAGCAGCCAGGCCAGCGGCGCAGCGTCGCCCGGGGGCGGTGCGTCTGCACGCAGGGGCGCGGGCAGCAGGATCACGAGCAGCGTCATGGGAACGTTGGCGCAGGCGGTGGTGGCGTTGACGGCAGGGTGGGTGCGGACATCGGCGACGCGGGCCGGCCACCGGTGCCGGGCGCGCGCGCCCCGGCATTGTGGGCCAGCGCTGTGAAGGCCGGTCCGGTGAACTGGATCACGGCCCTGCCGGTAGCAGGCTGGCCTGCTGCTGGCGCTGGATGGCCAGCACCTGCAGGCCGCTGCGGCGCTCGACCAGGCTGCGGGTCTCCAGCACGCGGTTCTCCAGCCGCAGGCGGCCGCGCACCTCGAAGTAGGCCGACTTCACGTCCACGTCGCGTTCCACCAGCGTGGGCCCGGCGCCGACGATGGCCACCGCGTCGGCCAGGCTGCGCAGCGGCGTGCGCACCCGCGCCTGCACCAGGCGGTCGGCACTGCCCAGGTCGAGCCCGGCCACCACGCCGGCCAGCACCTCGCGCGAGGCGGTGTTCAGGTTGACCGGCGTGGCCACCGGCAGCAGCACCACCACGGCGGCCAGGCGGTCGATCGCCGCCGCATCCAGGCCCAGCCACACCAGGTCGGCCAGTTGCTGGGGCGGCAGCGGGGCGGTGTCGCTGTCGGCCTGCAGGGTGGCCTGCAGGCCTTCGGCCAGGGCGCTGGCGGTGTCGGGGCCCAGGCCCACGCTGGCGCACAGCCGCTGCAGGATGGCCAGCTGCTGCACGTCGACCTTGTTGTCGACGATCAGGTTGCGCAGGTTGTAGCGTGCCTGGGCGTCGGTGATGCTGCCGGCCAGGAAGGCCTCGGGCCCGCTGTCGGCGTTGTTGTCACGGTCGGCCGCCAGAAAGCTGGACAGCCGCGCCTCGGCCAGCGGCGTGGCCCAGGGCTCGTTGAGGCTGGTGGCCTTGCCGCTGCGGGCGTCCTCGCGCAGGATCAGCCGCGCCCAGTCGAGTGCGCCCAGCAGCATCCACCCGCTCTGGTGGCGGCTGCGTTCGGCGGTTTCCACCTGCACGGCGCGCCACTGCTGCCACACCATGCCGGCGGCCAGCGTGGCCACCACGCTGAGCAGCACCATCGCCACCAGCAGGGCGGCACCGCGGGCGGGGCGCGGGCGGGTCATGGCGTGGGCGGCAGCAGCACGTCACGCGTGATGCGGCCCTCGGGCAGGTCGATCTGCAGGCGCACGCCAGTGGGCAGCAGGCTGCGGTTGCGCGCGGCGCCCGTGGCCGCCGGTGCACTGGCGCCGCCGGCAGGGGCGCTGGCACCGCCCGCCGGCGCACTGGCCGCACTGGCCGACGGTGGCGGCGGCGCCGCAGCCGGCGGGTCGGCATCGGCCAGCGTGACTTCGTCGCCGCTGGACTGGGCGTTGCTCCAGCCCTGGCCGCGCCAGAAGTACAGCTGCCAGCCGGTCACGCCGTCGAGCAGCTGCAGCTGCCCGGGCTCCTGGCCCTGCAGCTGCTGGCTGGTCAGCCAGGCCTCGCGCAGCGCGGCGCCACGGCGCACCACCGGGCCGGGCCAGCGCTGCCACAGGCCGTTGCGCACGGCCCACACCACCAGCTGCACGCCGCCGTCGGTGCGGCGCACCAGGCGCAGCGACGCGCCGTCGAACTGCAGGCCCGGCACCACCGGGCTGTCGTAGATGGCGGCCAGGTCCTGCTCCCACTGGCCGATCACGGCCGACAGGCGCAGCGTGCGGTCGCTGGCGGCGGCGCCGATCTCGCGCGCCTTGGCCATGCCCGACACCCCCTGCCAGCCCATCGCGGCGATCACCGCCATGATCAGCACGGCCACCAGCACTTCCACCAGGGTGAAGCCGCGGCGCCGCATCAGTAGCGCCCCAGCACGGTGGACAAGGTGGCCAGCACATGGCCCTGCGGGTCGAGCACCACCGCGTCGATGCGTCGGAAGTTCGGGTTGGGCGTGGTCTGGGTGCGCAGCAGGCCGCGGAAATCACGCCCCAGCTGGCTGCAGGCGAACTCGGTTTCCCCGGTGCCGGGAAACTGCTGTGTCAGGCGCAGGTCCACCAGGGCGTTGTCGGCGCACCAGTGGGCGGCCGTCACGTCGCCCAGGCGCTGGGCGTTGTCGGTCAGCGCGCCAGCGGCCTTCAGCCCGGCGGCCAGCGCCATGGCCGTGATGGCCAGCGCCACCAGCACCTCGACCAGCGTGAAGCCGCCAGCCCCTCGGCCGGCGGGTACGCCGGCCGATCCCCCGAGGGGATCGCGGGCCGGCTTGGGGGCGGCCCGGCGCTCGTCCCGCGTCGCGCACCTCATGGCGTCGTGGCCGCTGCCGGCTCGGCCACCGTGAACGGCGCCAGACCGTCGGTGGCCAGCACCCGCTGCTGGCCGTCGAGCCGCAGGGTGATGCGCTGCGCACCGATCAGCGGTTCGGGGCCCAGGCGCAGGGCCGTGGCGTCGTCGATGCTGGCCATCACGTCGGGGTCCAGCCAGCGGCCCGGCGTGCGGCCGCTGCCCGGCAGGCTGTCGGGTGCCAGGCCGATGAAGCGGAACCGGGCGTCGGCATCGGCGGCCGGGTCGGCCGCGGCCACCAGCTCGAAGCGCACCGCCACGCCAGTGGCGCGGGCCTCGGCGCGACCGGCTTCCAGCAAGGCGGCCAGGCGCTGGGCTTCGCGGTCCAGGCTGGCCTGCCCGCCGTCGCGCAGCGACAGGCTGACCAGGCCCGACACCAGGGCGATCAGCATCAGCACCAGCAGCAGCTCGATCAGCGTGAAGCCGCGCAGCGGGGCCGCGCCGTGGCCAGGCTGCACCGGCCAGGCCAGCGCGCGCCGACCGCGCCTACTGCCAGGAGCCGATGTCGGCGTTCTTGCCGTCACCGCCGGCCTGACCGTCGGCGCCCAGGCTGAAGATGTCGACTTCGCCCTTCACGCCCGGGAAGATGTACTGGTACGGCCGGCCCCAGGGGTCGGCCGGCAGCTTGTCGAGGTAACGGCGCCAGTTGGGCGGCACGTTGCCGGACGTGGGCTTGTTGACCAGTGCCTCCAGGCCCTGCTCGGGGCCGGGATAGCGCTGGTTGTCCAGCTTGTAGAGCTTGAGCGCCTGCACCAGGTTGTTGATGTCGGCCTTGGCCGCGGTGGCGCGCGCATCGTCGGTGCGGTCCAGCACGTTGGGCACGATCAGCGCGGCCAGCACGCCGATGATCACCAGCACCACCATCAGCTCGATCAGCGTGAAGCCCCGGTGCGTGGCACGGGATGCAAGGCGCCTGGGGGCAGAGGCAAAGGTCATGGGTGGGCGCGCAGGCACGCAGTGGTCAGGCAACCCAACGATGATAATCCGGGGATGACTGCGCGTTGGATGACTCTGCTGATCTGGGGTGCCGTGCTGGCCGGCGCGGTGGCCTGGGGCTTGCCGCTGTTCACGCGCAGCACGCCGGTGCCGCCGGGCGCCAGTCTGGCCGCGCCGGCGCCGCCGGCGGGCGCCAGCCTGGTGCGCCTGCTGGGCCAGCCGCCGGCTGCGCCGGTGGAGCCAGCGCCGGTGGTGGTGGCCGACAGCCGCTTCCGCCTGCTGGGCGTGGTGGCGCCGCGTCCGGGCCAGAGCCGCGGGCTGGCGCTGATCTCGGTGGATGGCAAGCCCGCCCGCGCTGTCAGCGTGGGCCGCGAACTGGAGCCCGGGCTGCGCCTGCTGACCGTGGGCCACCGGCAGGTGGAGCTGGGCGCCGGTGCCGGTGCGCCCCAGGTCACCTTGACGCTGCCGCCGCTCGCGGAAGCCCAGCGCGGCCGGCCGGACGACCTGCCGGGCCAGCCGGCCGCCGCCGGCATGCCACCAGGGGCGGTGTTCCAGGGTGTGCCGGGTGCCATGCGGGTGCCGCCGCTGCAGGTGCCCCGGCCGCTGCCGCCGGTGCAGATGCCGCCGGTGCAGATTCCCCCGGTGCCGGTGCCGCAGGGCGTGCCCACACCCGGCGCGCTGCCGTACCAGCCCGATGGCGCCCCCAACCCCGATGACGGCAGCGGCAAGAGCCGCATGTGAGCGCGGCGGCCTCGCCACCGCCACCCTGGCCGCTCAGTCGCCGGCCATCTGCACCAGGTCGACACCGTCTTCGCGCAGCGGGGTCAGCACGGCATCGGCCAGCAGCCGGTCCACCGTGGCGTGGGCGGCCTGCTGCGCGCGCGCGGCATCCCCGGTGCACTGCAGCGCCTTCAGGAAGATCGGCGTGCTCGCGATCCAGTCGACCAGCGCCTGGCGCGGCCGGCGGCGGTGCTCCAGCATGTGGAAGACCACCAGCGACCGCGCGGCATGGGCCCGGTGCTTCAGCGGTGCGCCCTGGAAGGCGGCCAGGCGCTGGCGCGACGCGGCCAGCGCAGCATCCACGTCGGTGAACGGCTCGCCGTGACCGGGTAGCACCAGCCGCGGCCGCAGCTGCGCGATGCGGTCGAGCACCCGGGCGGCGTCGTCGAAGCCGGGCGTGTCGTCCAGCTCCGGGAAGATGATCGCCAGGCGCTGCTGCCACAGTGCGTCGCCGCTGACCAGCGTGGCGGTCTCGGGCTCGAACAGCAGCACCGCATCGGGGTCGTGCCCCGGCGCGGCATGCACCTGCCAGGGCCGGCCGCCCAGCTGCACGGTGTCGCCGTCGGCCAGGAAGGCGTGCGGCACGAAGGGTGCGCAGCGCTGGCCGGTTTCCTGGTAGCTGAGCTGGCTGTCGTCCCAGGGCAGCAGCTTGGCGCGCGACGCGGCGGGCACGGTGATGCGCAGCCCGGGCCAGCGTGCCGCCAGCGCGGCATTGCCGCCGCAGTGGTCGCTGTGCAAGTGGGTGTTGACCACCTCGGCCAGGGGGCGGCCGGCCAGGGCCTGGTCGACCAGTGCCAGGGTCTGGTCGGCATGGCTGATGTAACCGGTGTCCACCACCTGGCCCTGGCCGCCGTGGTGGAACACGATGTTGTTGGCCGACAGCCAGCCGCGTACCAGCACCTGGGCGCCGAGGTGGTCGAGCGTGGCGGCGATGGCGGGGGCGAGGGCAGTCATGCGCAGGGCGGGCAGCAGCGAGGGCGCGATTGCAGCA
>JAGOBT010000288.1 GCA_017999135.1 Burkholderiaceae bacterium | reverse complement strand
GGGGCCGTTCGCCCAGCTCGATCAACTGCAGCCCGGCAACGGCCGCCTGCTGCTGTGGGCCTTCTCCGGTGCGCTGGCCGCGCTGACGCTGGTCGCCCATGCGCTGGCCGGTGAACTGGTGCGGCTGGACGAGCGCTGGCAGCTGGCCCTGGCCGGATCGGCCCTGGGCGTGGCCGACTGGAACCTGCGCACCGGCGAGAGCTTCACCTCAGCCTGCTGGCGTGCGCAGATGGACGATCCGCATGGCGCGCAGGGCCGCAGCCTGGCCCACTGGCTGGAGCAGGTGCATGCCGACGATCGCCCGGCACTGGACGCCGCCCTGGCCCCGCAGCCCGGCCCCGCCGGCGGCAGCCTGCAGCGCGAGCTGCGCCTGCGCCGCGGCACCGGCTGGCACTGGTTCGACCTGCACCTCAGCGTGGCCGAACGCGGCGACGACGGCGCGCCGCTGCGGGTGGTGGCCTCGCTGGCCGACGTGGGCGGCCGGCGTGAGGCGGCCGACCGGCAGCAGCTGTCGTCCAGCGTGTTCATGCACCTGCATGAAGGCCTGGTGGTGACCGATGCCGACCTGCGGGTGGTCGACGCCAACCCCACCTACTGCCGCATCGTCGGTGTGCCGCGTGACGAGCTGATCGGCACCGTGCCGCCGCTGCTGCGCCCCGGCCTGGCCGACGGCCTGCCGCGGCCGCAGCAGGCCAGCCTGTTTGCCGCGCTGCACAGCCAGGGCAACTGGGTGGGCGAGGTGATCGAGCGCCGCCGCAACGGCGAGCCCTGCGCGCTGCACATCACCGTCAGCACGGTGCATGGGCCCGACGGCGCGCTGCGCTACCACGTGCTGGTGGTCAGCGATGTGACCGAGCAGCGCCTGCAGCGCGAGCAGCTCGAGCGCCAGGCCCATTTCGACGAGCTGACGCGCCTGCCCAACCGCACGCTGCTGGGCCAGCTGATGGCCGAAGCCATGGCCGCCACCGACCGCGACGGCTACCTGCTGGCGGTGTGCTACCTCGACCTGGACCACTTCAAGGCCATCAACGAGCGCCACGGCCACGGCGCGGGCGACCTGTTCCTGGCCGAACTGGCCACCCGCCTGCGCGGCGCGCTGCGGGTGCGCGGCAATGTCTGGTCCGACGCGGCGGCACGCCTGGGCGGCGATGAATTCGTGCTGCTGCTGCGCGCCGGCACGGTGGACGAAGCCCGCTCAGCGGTGGAACGGGTGCTGCGGGTGGTGGCCCAGCCGGTGGTGGTGCACCCGGGCGCCGCGCCCGAGACGGTGACGGCCAGCGTCGGCGCCACCGTCTACCCGCTGGACGCCAGCGACGCCGACACCCTGCTGCGCCATGCCGACCACGCGATGTACGGCGTCAAGCAGAGCGGGCGCAACGGCTTCCTGTTCTTCGACCCCGAGCACAGCCGCCGCACCGAAGAACGTGTCACCGCCATCGGCCGTCTGCAGGACGCACTGGACCGCCACGAGCTCACCCTGTACTACCAGCCCAAGGTCGACCTGAAGCGCGGCGTGGTGCTGGGCTTCGAGGCCCTGCTGCGCTGGAACCACCCCGACAAGGGCATCGTGCCGCCGGCGCACTTTCTGCCGCTGATCGAGCACACCGGCCTGTCGGCCCGGGTGGGCGACCATGTGCTGGCCCGCGCGCTCGACCAGCTGGAAGCCTGGCAGGACGCCGGGCTGGACGTGTCGGTCAGCGTCAACATCACTGCGCGCCACCTGCAGGAGCCCGACTTCGCCCAGCGCCTGGGCGAACTGCTGGCCCGCCACACCCGCCTGCTGGGCCCGCGGCTGGAACTGGAAATGCTGGAGACCGCCGCGCTCACCGACATCGGCTTCACCAGCGCCGTGCTCGAGCGTTGCGCCCGCCTGGGCGTGCGCTGGGCGCTCGACGACTTCGGCACCGGCTATTCCACCCTCACCTACCTGAAGCGCCTGCCGGTGCAGGTGCTCAAGATCGACCGCAGCTTCGTGCACAACATGCTGGGTGATGCGCAGGACCTGGCCATCGTGCAGAACGTGATCCAGCTGTCGCGCACCTTCGGCTGCCTGGTGGTGGCCGAAGGCGTGGAAACCGCCGCCCAGGCCCGCGTGCTGCTGGACATGGGCTGCGACGTCGGCCAGGGCATGGGCATCGCCGCACCGATGCCGGCCGAAGCCGTGCTGCCCTGGGTACGCAACTGGAAGGGCCTGTTCGCGCTGACCACCGCCACCGGCGGCGCAACCGGCACCGAGCTTGGCGCAGCAGCGCAGGCCGACCCGCCGCCACCGCAAGGCCTGGCAGGCGATTGAACCGGGCGGGCCCGGCGCGGGCCAGCGCCCGACTCGCTAGACTCGACCGATGCTCCCCACCGGCTTCATCCAGGACCTGCTGTCACGCGTCGACGTCGTCGAGGTGGTGGGCCGCCATGTCGAGCTGAAGAAGGCCGGCATCAACCACAAGGGCCTGTGTCCGTTCCACGGCGAGAAGTCACCCAGCTTCATCGTCAGCCCGTCGCGGCAGACCTACCACTGCTTCGGCTGCGGCGCGCATGGCGACGCCATCCGCTTCCTGACCGAGCACCACGGCATGGGCTTCATGGACGCGGTGCGCGACCTGGCCCAGCAGGTGGGCCTGGCCGTGCCCGAGAGCACCGCCACGCCCGAGGACCGCGCTCGCGCCGAGGCCGAGCGCGCCCAGCGCGCCACGCTCAGCGACGTGCTGGCCAAGGCGGCCGACCACTACAAGGGCGCGCTCAAGGCCAGCCCGCGGGCGGTGGCCTACCTGAAGAAGCGCGGCCTCACCGGGCAGATCGCCGCACGCTTCGGCCTGGGCTATGCGCCCGAGGGCTGGCGCACCCTGGCCGGCGTGTTCCCGGACTACGCCGACCCGCTGCTGACCGAGAGCGGCCTGGTCATCACCAGCGGCGGTGAAGCCGATGGCGGCGGCGAAGAGAAGCGCTACGACCGCTTCCGCGACCGCATCATGTTCCCGATCCGGTCGGTGCGCGGCGAGGTCATCGGCTTCGGTGGCCGGGTGCTGGACGTCGGCGAGCCGAAATACCTCAATTCCCCCGAGACGCCGGTGTTCCACAAGGGCCAGGAGCTGTACGGCCTGTACGAGGCGCGTCAGGGCCTGCGCGCCAAGGGCTACGCGCTGGTGGTCGAGGGCTACATGGACGTGGTGGCGCTGGCGCAGTGGGGCTTTCCCAACGCGGTGGCCACGCTGGGCACGGCCTGCACCGACGAGCATGTCAGCAAGCTGTTCCGCTTCACCGACACGGTGGTGTTCAGCTTCGACGGCGACGCCGCCGGCCGCCGCGCCGCCGGCCGGGCGCTGGAAGCGGCGCTGCCCCATGCCACCGACACCCGCAGCGTGCGCTTCCTGTTTCTGCCCACCGAGCACGACCCCGATTCCTACATCCGCGACCTGGGCCCCGCCGCCTTTGACGCCGCCGTGGCCCAGGCGGTGCCGCTGTCGGCCCAGCTGATCGCCCATGCCGGGGCGGATTGCGACCTGGCCACCGCCGAGGGCCGGTCGAAGATGCTGGCCGAGGCCGGCCCCCTGGTGGCGCTGCTGCCCGAAGGCCTGCTGCGTGAGCAGGTGGTGCAGGCGCTGGCCCAGCAGGGCGGCGTGGCGACCGAGGTGCTGCAGGCCCACTGGGCGCGGCGCAGCGGTAGCCGGCGGGCGGTGCGCAGCGGACAGGTCGACACGCTGCCCGCTGAAGACGGCACACCGCCTGAACAGCAAAGGAGAGACAGCTGGCGCAAAGGCGGCGACAGACCGCGCATCTATCCGATGGCAGGCCGTCGCACACTTCCACAGACGGCGACCATGCTCGACCGCTGCGCGTGGGTGCTGGCGCGCCACACGGCGGTATGGCTGGATCAACCTGGCGAGACCCATGAATTCTTGGCAGGCCAACCCGCGCCGTACGGCGAGTTTTTCGTTGGCTTGGAACGGGTGCTGCACGACCACGGGCCGATCACCATGCAGGCTTTGATCGACGAGCTGCGTCGTGGCCACAGCGACGCAGACGCAGCCGACGACGGCCTGCGACTGCTTCTGGACCGGCTGACGACGTTTCACGACGTCGCCGACGACGAAACCCCGGAAGTCCTGCTGGAGGCCATGCTGCTGAACTTGCGCAAGCAGGCCATTGCCGACGAACTGAACTGGCTGACCGAATCAGGCGACCTGTCCGAAGAAGCCACTGCACGCCGCAACGCATTGATCCACCTGCGTGCCGAACTCAAGCGCGGCACGCCAGCAGGCACCGGCGCCCGTTGAACGGCCGAACTTTGACGCGCCACCGGAATTTCGCCGATAATCCTGGATTGGTTGCATCGGCAAGAGTGACAGCAGCACCTCCGGTCCTGGCCACCCCTGACACGGGTCCGCAAACGCGCTAAGGCCAACACCCCCCGCAAGGGCTGCGCTTCAACAACGTCCACGCCAGCTTGCCCGACCAAGCATGGACCACCCGCCTCCCGTCTGACCGGGCGCCCGGGAACACGCTGCGCATGCCTGCGCGGCGGCTGTTCACGTGTGCCGGCTGCTGGCATGGCATGGCTGGCCCGGCTGGCCGATCCGCCCTGCTGCCACACCGAATCCCCGCCGATCACCCGCGATAGGACCCGCATGACCGCCAAGAAGACCGACGCCACCGCCGACAAGGCCACCGACCCCAAGGCCAAGACTGCCGCGGCGAAGCCTGCGCCCAAGGCTGCCGCCAAGCCGGCGGCGGACGCGGCGAAGCCGGCGGGCAAGGCGGCCGTGGTCGAGGCCAAGCCGGCCAAGGCCAGCGCCAAGCCGGCCAAGGCCGAGAAGCCCGCCGCCAAGGGCAAGGCCAAGGCCGAGCCCAAGAAGGCCGACGACGACGACCTGGGCGACATCGAGGCCGACTTCATCGAGCCCGAGGCCGAGGTGGAGGCCGTGGCCGACGAAGGCACGGTCGAGGTCGAGGCCAAGGCCAAGCCGCTGCGCATGAAGGTCAGCCGCGCGAAGGAACGCGCGCTGATGCGCGAATTCGGCCTGGACGAGACTACGCTGACCGAAGAAGAGGTCGCCAAGCGCCGGCTCGAG
>JAGOBT010000287.1 GCA_017999135.1 Burkholderiaceae bacterium | reverse complement strand
GCGGTGTGCACCGGGTTGATGCTGCGCGACAGGCCGTCGTGCGCCATGCTGGCCAGCTTGTTGGCCTGGGCCTTGGTGAGCTGGGCGTCGGTGGCCACGATGCCGATGGTGGTGGCCATGCCGGCCATCAGGTGTGCCGGCAATTGGCCGTCGACCAGCGCAGCCAGCGTGTCCAGCGGCGTGCGGCCATCGTCGCCACGGGCGCCAGCCACCACCCGGCCGGTGGCGGGGTCGACCACGTCGCCGATGGCATTGACCGCCACCAGCGCGCCGACAGTGATGGCCCCCACCTTCAGCGACGCGCTGCCGATGCCGCCCTTCATCGCCCGGCCGATGCCGAACAGCTTGCCCACGCTGGCACCGGCACCGGCGCCCACGTTGCCCTGGGCCGGGTGGGCGGTGCTTGCGGCGTCGCAGGCGGCAAAGCCGGCGGCGGCGTCGGGGCGGATGCGGGCGTCGCCCACCCACAAGTCAAACAGCACGGCCGCGGGCACGATGGGCACACGGGCCGGGCCCACCTGCACGCCGTGGCCGTGTTCTTCCAGCCAGCGCATCACGCCGGTGGCGGCGTCCAGGCCGAAGGCGCTGCCGCCGGTCAGCAGGATGGCGTGCACCTCCTCCAGCGTGGCCAGCGGGTGCAGCAGGTCGGTCTCGCGCGTGCCGGGCGCAGCGCCGCGCACGTCGACACCTGCCACCGCGCCCTGCGGGCACAGCAGCACGGTGCAGCCGGTGGGGCGGCGGGTGTCGGTGTGGTGGCCGACGGACAGGCCGGCGATGTCGGTGATGGCGCCCGGGAACATCGTGGCCCGGGCTACTTCTTGGCGGGCGCGGGTGGCGCCGCGGTGGCCGGGCCGGCCTTGAGCTTGGCCTCGCGCATCATCACGTTGTGGTAGCGGGCCTCCTTGTCGAGCCAGTCGACGAAGCCGGGGCCGGTCATCGCGGTCTGCTTGAAGGCGCCGCGGACCATGAATTCCTTCCACTCCGGCGTGGCGCGCAGCTTGTCGAGCAGCCCGCTGTAGAAGGCCACCTGCTCGGGCGTGGCGCCGGGCGTGGTGAAGATGCCGCGCAGCATCAGGTATTGCGCCGGGATGCCCACCGACATGCAGGTGGGCAGGTCGGCCCAGCCCTGGCCGTCGGCCAGCTTGCCCGGGTAGGCCAGGCGCTGGCCGTCGAACACGCACAGCGGCCGCAGCTTGCCCTGGCGCCACAGCGCCTCGGCCTCGATCGGGTTGTTCACCGTCATGTCGACCTCGCCGGCGGCCAGGGCGCGCGCCACGTCACCGCCGCCCTTCAGCGGCACATAGGTGATGCGGGTGGCGGCGGCGGTTTCCAGCAGCACGCCGATGAGCTGGTCTTCCTGCTTGCTGCCGGTGCCGCCCAGCTTGAAGGTGCCGGGCGGGGCGCTGCGCAGCGCGCCCACCAGGTCCTTGGCGGTCTTGTGCGGCGAGCCGGCGCTGACCCACAGCACGAACTGGTCGAGCGCCAGCATCTGCACCGGGGTGATGTCGCGCCAGTTGAAGTCGATGCCTGTGGCCAGCGGCGCGGTGAACAGGTTCGACAGCGTGATCACCAGCTTGTGCGGGTCGCCCTTGGCGGCCTTCACGTCCATCAGGCCGTCCATGCCCGAGTTGCCGGGCTTGTTGACCACGTTGATCGGCTGGCGCAGCAGCTGCTTGCTGGCCGCCAGCTGGGCGATGAAGCGCGCCATCTGGTCGGCGCCACCGCCGGTGCCGGCGGGCACCACCAGCTCGACCGGGGCGGTGGGCTCCCAGGCCAGCGCGGGCGCGGCGGCCAGGGCGGCGACCAGGGGAAGCGCAAGCGCCCGCAGGCGCAGTCGGGCACGGCAGAAGATCGGCATCATCGGCAGGGGCCTTGGAGGAGGAAGCCAGACTGTAACGGGGCCGTCGTGCTGCAGGCCACCTGCTGCGCAACAAGCGACAAGGCGGCCGTTGCCGGCCGCCTTGTGCTGGGGAGGGCAGGGCCAGGTCAGGCGAAGACGCCGGCCGTCTCCGTCATGCGGCACGACACCTCGCCCAGGTGGTGCAGGGTGTCGCCGTAGGCCATCTCCAGCACCGTCAGGCGCTTGAAGTAGTGGCTGCTGATGTACTCGTCGGTCACGCCGATGCCGCCGTGGATCTGCGTGCACTGCTGGCCGACGTGGCGCATGCTCTGGCCCAGTTGCACCTTGGCCTGGCTGATGGCGCGGCGGCGCTGCGGTGCCGGCTCGCCCAGCTTGAGGCTGGCGAAGTAGCTCATCGAGCGGCCCAGTTCCAGCTGCATCTTCACGTCGGCGATGCGGTGGCGCAGCGCCTGGAAGCTGGCCAGCGTGACGCCGAACTGCTTGCGGGTGTTCATGTAGTCCACCGTGATGGCGACCATCTTGTCCATCGCCCCCACGCCTTCGGCGCAGGCAGCGGCGATGCCCACGTCCACGGCCTGCTCCAGCGTGGCGTAGCCGTCTTCGGTGATCAGCGTGGCGGCAGCGCCGGCCAGTTTCAGTTCACCGGCGCGGGCGCCGTCCTGCGTGGGGTACGCGGCCACGGTGGCGCCGGCCGTGCCCTTGGCCACCACGAACAGGGCGATGCCGGTGATGGCGTCGGCCGCGCCCGCGATGCGCGCCGGCACGATGAACGCATCGGCCTCATCGGCCGCGGGCACCACGCTCTTCTGGCCGGTCAGCACCCAGCCGCTGCCCTGCTGGGTGGCGGTGGTGGTGACGTGGTGAAGGCGGTAGCGGGCGCCGCGTTCCTGGTGCGCCAGCACCACCAGCGCCTCGGCGCTGGCGATCTTGGGCAGCCAGACCTCTTGCACGGCAGCTGGCGCGGCAGCCAGCAGCGCCGGGGCCACCAGGGCGCCGGCAGCGTAGGGGGCGTTGACCAGGCCACGGCCCAGTTCTTCCATCACCACCATCGCCTCCACCGCGCCGAAGCCCAGGCCGCCATGCGCCTCGGGCACGGCCAGTCCGGTCAGGCCCAGTTCGGCCAGCTGGTTGTAGACATCCCGGGTGTGCCCGCCGGCCTTGGCGATGGCGTGGCGGCGGCTGAAGTCGAAGCCCTTGTCCACCCATTTGGCCACGGCGTCACGCAGTGACACCTGGTCGTCGCTGAAATCGAAATCCATGGTTGTCTCCTGGCTCAGGCAAGAAGGGTCTGCGCGACGATGTTGCGCTGCACTTCGTTGCTGCCGCCGTAGATGGTGGTCTTGCGCATGTTGAAGTAGGTGCCGGCCAGCGGTGCCACCACGGCGGCATGGGCGAATTCACCCTGCCAGCCGGCGGCGGCCAGCGCTTCATGCTCGAACGGCACGGCAAACGGGCCGGCGGCCAGCATCATCAGCTCGGAGAAGCGCTGCTGGATCTCGCTGCCGCGGATCTTCAGCAGGCCGGCGATGTCCAGGCTGTTCTTGCCGCTCTTCTCGGCCGACAGCACGCGCAGCACCAGCATTTCCAGCGCCACGATCTCCACTTCCAGCTGGGCCACCTGGTCGCGGAAGCGGGCGTCGTCGAGCACGCCTTCCTGGGCGGCGATGCGCTTCACCCGCTCCAGCTCGCGCTTGGCGCGGTTGACGTCGGCGATGTTGGTGCGCTCGTGGCTGAGCAGGTGCTTGGCGTAGGTCCAGCCCTTGTTCTCCTCGCCGATCAGGTTGTCGGCGGGCACCTTCACGTTGTCGAAGAAGACTTCGTTGACCTCGTGCTCACCGTCCAGTGTGATGATCGGCCGCACGGTGATGCCGGGGCTCTTCATGTCGATCAGCAGGAAGCTGATGCCGGTCTGCGGCTTGCCTTCGGTGCTGGTGCGCACCAGGCAGAAGATCCACTCGCCGTACTGGCCCATCGTGGTCCAGGTCTTCTGGCCGTTGACGATGTAGTTGTCGCCCTGGCGCTCGGCGCGGGTCTTCAGGCTGGCCAGGTCCGAGCCCGAACCGGGCTCGCTGTAGCCCTGGCTCCACCACACCTCGCCGCTGGCGATGCCGGGCAGGAAGCGCTGCTGCTGCTCCTTGGTGCCGAAGGCCATGATCACCGGCGCCACCATCACCGGGCCGAAGGGCATGATGCGCGGCGCACCGGCCAGCGCGCACTCTTCCTCGAACAGGTGCTTCTGCACGGCCGTCCAGCCCGGGCCGCCGAATTCGGTGGGCCAGCCGTAGCCCAGCCAGCCCTTCTTGCCGAGGATGCGGGCCCAGCGGCGGGAATCCTCTTCCGTCAGGCGCAGCGAGTTGAACACCTTGTGGCTCAAGTCCTTGGGCAGGTTCTCGGCCACCCATTGCCGAACCTCGGCGCGGAAGGCCAGTTCGTCGGGGGTGAATTGCAGATCCATGGTGGGGTCTCCGTGGGGGGGGGCGCGCAGGTTCGCACCGAACGTCGATTTCTAGCACGACCGTTCGTTTTTGGCTTGTCCCTGCAGCGACAAGCGTTCTTCCGGGTCGGCCCGGCGACAGGTCTGGGCGGCTGTCTTCAGGTGGCTTCAGGTGGCGCTGCCGGGTGTGTCGGCCGACACCGCGCAGCCGGCAATGCGCCAGGTGCCGCCGGCCTGGCGCGCCAGCAGGTAGGCCGCACGCCACAGCTTGCCGGCCGCGTCGCGCAGCTGCACCGCCTGCAGCACGTCGCCGTCGGCGTCCAGCGTGGGCTGGAAGAACACCGTGGCCGCCGGGCGGATCACCATCGGGTAGCTGCCCGCCACCATCGCCATGAAGCGTTGCGCGTCGCCGAACTGCGCGCGGATGGCCGGTGCGGCGTACGAGAAGGCGCGCTCGGCGTCGCCCGCGGCCATGGCGCGCAGCTGGGCTTCAACCACGGCGCGCACGTCCTTCGCATCCTTGACGGTCAGCGCCGCAGCCGCTGCTGGGCGGGTGAGCGCCAGCGCCAGGCCGGCGGCCAGCAGCGCGCGGCGGCCGGGCGTCATGCGCGCAGCCCCTGCAGCGCGCCGCGCAGGCCGGTGGCGGCCTGCAGCCGGCCCACGGTGATGCCGTTCCAGTTGACCAGCGGCGCGTCGCTGATGCCCTGCACGAACGTGCGCTCGTCGTCGTCCAGCCGCAACACGGCGTCGACCACGGCGGCCAGCACCACCT
>JAGOBT010000286.1 GCA_017999135.1 Burkholderiaceae bacterium | reverse complement strand
GTTCACCAGCGGCTCCACAGGCCTGCCCAAGGGCGTGCCGCAGACCTTCGGCATGATGAGCGCCACCATCGCCGGCCAGGAAGGCCTGCGCGCCGAGCCGCCCGAGCCCGGCCTGGTGCCGCAGAGCCTGGAGTGGATGCCCTGGAGCCACATCAGCGCCGGCAACATCGGCTTCAACAGCGTGCTGTGGAACGGCGGCACCGTGCACCTGTGCGAGGGCAAGCCGATTCCCGGCCAGTTCGACACCACGATCCGCAACCTGCGCGAGGTGTCGCCCACCGCCTTCGGCTCGGCGCCGATCGCCTTCGGCATGCTGGCCGACGCGATGGAGCGCGACCTTGACCTGCGGCGCAGCTTCTTCAGGAACCTGCGCTCGATGGGCTACGGCGGCGCCACGCTCAGCAATGACGTCTACGACCGGCTGCAGGCCCTGGCCATCGCCGAGACCGGCCACCGCATCGCGCTGACCACGATGTACGGCGCCACCGAGACGCAGGGTGTCACGGTGACACACTGGGCCACCGAACGGGTGGGCCTGGTGGGGCTGCCGGTGCCGGGCATGACGATCAAGCTGGTGCCCAATGGCAGCAAGCGCGAGGTGCGGGTGCAGGGCCCCACGGTGACCAGCGGCTACCTTCGCGACCCCGAGCGCACGGCCGCCGCCTTCGACGACGAGGGCTTCTACAAGCTGGGCGATGCCGCCCGCTTCGTCGACGAGGCCGATCCGGCCCAGGGCCTGGTGTTCGACGGCCGGGTGACCGAAGACTTCAAGCTCGACAGCGGCACCTGGGTCAGCGTGGGCACGCTGCGGCCCGACATCGTGGCCGCCTGCAGTCCGTACCTGCAGGACGCGGTGGTCACCGGCCAGGACAAGCCGTTTGCCGGTGCACTGCTGTGGCCGTCGGCCGCGGGCTTGAAGGCACTGGACACCGACGGCCGGTCCGGTGACGCCCTCACCAAGCTGCGCGCCGTGGTGGCCGACCGGCTGGCCACCTTCAACGCCCAGGCGGGGGGTTCGTCGCGGCGCATCGCCCGCATCCTGCTGCTGGCCGAGCCGCCGTCCATCGACGCCGGCGAGATCACCGACAAGGGCTATGTGAACCAGCGCGCCACGCTGGAGCGCCGCGCCGCCCAGGTGGCCGCGCTGTATGCCGACCCGCCGGGCGACGGCGTGGTGGTGGTCTGACTGCTTTTCAGGAGGCACGCACGATGAGCGACTTCGAGACCCTGATCTACGAGCAGCCCGCCCCCGGCGTGGCCCGGATCGTGATGAACCGGCCTGCGGCGCGCAACGCGCAGAACCTGCAGATGGGCTACGACCTGAACGCCGCCTTCGACCGTGCGGTGGCCGACGATGCGGTCAAGGTCATCGTGCTGGCGGCGGCCGACCCGCATTTCTCGTCGGGGCACGACCTGCGTGGCGACGGCGGCGTGGTGCTGGGGCAGCAGCCCACGGTGTCGAACTGGGGCGGCTTTGCCCAGCCCGGCGCGCATGGCCGCTTTGCCCGCGAGCAGGAGATCTACCTGCAGAACACCCGCCGCTGGCGCAACCTGCCCAAGCCGACCATCGCCGCGGTGCAGGGCCGCTGCATCGCCGGCGGGTTGATGCTGGCCTGGGCCTGCGACATCATCATCGCCAGCGACGACGCACTGTTCTGCGACCCGGTGGTGACCATGGGCGTGCTGGGCGTGGAGTGGTTCGTGCACCCCTGGGAGCTGGGTGCGCGCAAGGCGAAGGAATTTCTCTTCACCGCCGACAACTGGAGCGCGCAGGAGGCCCACCGCCTGGGCATGGTGAACCAGGTGGTGCCACGCGCCGCGCTGGAATCCACTGTGCTGGCCATGGCCGGCCGCATCGCCAGCAAGCCCGCGTTTGCGCTGGCCATGGCCAAGCAGGCGGTGAACCAGACGCTGGACATCATGGGCCAGCAAAGCGCGGTGGATGCCGCCTTCGGCCTGCACCACCTGTGCCATGCGCACAACAAAGAGGTGTTCGGCACTGTCGTGGATCCGGGCGGCATGCCTGCGGCCGTGAAGCGCTGACCCACCATGCCTGACTTCCTCGGCGACGATCTCACCGCCCTGCGCGACCGTGTGGCCACGCTGGCCCAGGGCCCGCTGGCGGCCCTGCGTGACGATGCCACGCTGTCCCCGGCCGACCTGGCGGCCAGCGTGCGAGCGCTGTCCAAGCAGGCCGGTCTGTTCACGCTGACCCAGGCCGACGACACGCCCGCTCTCACCCTGCTGGTGGTGCGCGAGACGCTGGCCCGCCACGGCGTGCACCACCTGCCCGGCCTGTTCGGCGCCGATGCCGGCGTGCTGGCCGGTGTGGCCGAGCCGCTGCGCAGCAGCCACCTGGCACCGCTGCTGGCCGGCGACAAGCGCAGCGGCTTTGCCTTCACCGAACCGTCCGACGCACCCCGCCCCAGCTGGGCCGCGGTCGACGGCGACCACCTGGTCATCACCGGCCAGAAGAGCTATGTGACCGGTGGCGCGGATGCCGACTTCCTGGTGGCGCTGGTGGAGGTGGAGGGCCAGGGCCCGGCGATGGTGGTGATCGACACGGCGGCGCCCGGCGTCACGATCAGCCGGCGCTTCAGCTCGCTGGACGGCAGCCACCATGCGGCCTTCCGCTTCGACGCCGTGCGCGTGCCGCGCCACCATGCCATCGGCGCGCCAGGCGACGGCCGCAGCCGGGCGTTGGCCAAGATCAGCGCAGTGCGCCGCGCGGTGGCGGCCGATGCCGTGGGCACCGCCGCCTGGGCGGTCGACTTCGTCGGCGCCGACCTGCTGCGCGAGCGCCGCGGCGGCGCCCGCGCCGCCAGTGAACGCATGCGCCTGCGCTACGGCGCGATGCGGGTGCAGGCCTACGCGGCGCGCGCCACCGTCTACCGCACCGCCCGGCTGCACGACAGCGGGCAGGACGCCGTCAACGAGAGCATCGCCGCCAAGGTGTTCGCCACCGAGGTGGCCGGCCAGCTCATCGACCAGGCGGTGCAGCTGGTGGGGGGCGAGGCCCTGGTGGCCGGCCACCCGCTGGAAGCCGCCTTGCGCCGGCTACGCGCGCTGCGCCTGGCCGAAGGCGAGACCGATGTGCTGCAGGTGAACCTGGCGCGCGGCTTCCTGGATCTGGGCAAGGGCCGGCTCTAGGGTTGTCCCGAGAGCAGCCGGCCGCTGACCCTTGTGTGACGCGGCACGGCCGGCCGCTGTGGAAGACTGGCCAGCCATTCTCTTCCACCCGCACTGAAAGGCACCCCATGCGCCAGGCTGTCATCGTCTCCTACGCCCGCACCGGCCTGGCCAAGGCCGCCCGCGGTGGCTTCAACAACACCCCCAGCATGACGATGCTGGGCCATGCCATCCAGCACGCGGTGCAGCGCAGCGGTGTCGACCCGGCCGAGGTCGAAGACGTGGTGGCTGGCCAGGTGGCCGCGCATGGCAACGTGGCACGCGCCGCCGCCATGCTGGCCGGCCTGCCGGTGACGACGTCGGGCGCCACCATCCACCGCGCCTGCTCGTCGGGGCTGAACGCCATCGCCGTGGCCGCGCAGCACATCGTGCACGATGGCGCCAGCGTGATGGTCGGCGGCGGCGTCGACAGCATCACCTTCCAGGGCGGTGGCGGCGGCGGCAAGGACGACCGTCTGACCGAGCTGCTGCCCGCGTTCTGGATGCCGATGATCGACACCGCCGACATCGTGGCCGAGCGATATGGCCTGAGCCGCGAATACCAGGACGAATACTCGCTGCGTTCGCAGCGGCTGATGGCCGCCGCGCAGGAGGCCGGCAAGTTCAAGAACGAGATCATCCCGGTGAAGACGGTGATGAAGGTGGTCGACAAGGCCACCGGCACCGAGACGCTGCGCGAAGTGACGGTCGACCGCGACGAATGCAACCGCCCCGACACCACGCTGGAAGGCCTGGCCAAGCTGCAGCCGGTCAAGGGCCCGGGCAAGTGGGTGACGGCCGGCAACGCCAGCCAGCTGAGCGACGGCGCCGCCGCCGTGGTGCTGATGGAAGCCAGGGACGCCGAGCGCCGCGGCCTGCAGCCGCTGGGCGCCTTCAAGGGCTGGGCGGTGGCCGGCTGCCAGCCGGATGAAATGGGCATCGGCCCGGTGTTCGCCATCCCCAAGCTGCTGGCGCGCCATGGCCTGAAGATCGGCGACATCGACCTGTGGGAACTGAACGAGGCCTTTGCCAGCCAGTGCCTGTACAGCCGCGACAAGCTGGGCATCGACCCCGAAAAGTACAACGTCAACGGCGGCTCCATCGCCATCGGCCACCCCTTCGGCATGACCGGCGCCCGCCTGGCCGGCCATGTGCTGCTGGAAGGCAAGCGCCGCGGCGCCAAGCACGTGGTGGTGTCGATGTGCATCGGCGGCGGCATGGGCGGCGCCGGCCTGTTCGAGGTGTATTGAGCCCACCCCCTACGGCCTTCGGCCGCCCCCTCAAGGGGGCAACGCCAGCGGCCCGGCGAAGCCGGTTCCGCGGCGTTCGCTTGGTGGCGGCGATGGCACGCGTATCGCCTTTGACTGCGATGGAAGGGGCTTGAGATGAATCGTCTTGCAGGCAAGGTCTGCGTCATCACCGGCGGCAGCGGAGGCATCGGCCTGGCCACCGGCCGGCTGTTCGCGGCAGAGGGTGCCACCGTGGTGCTGGTGGATCTGAACGCAGGCCGCCTGCAGGCGGCGGTGGCCGAAGCGGGCAGCGCGGCCATCCACCACCAGGTGGCCGACGTCAGCGACGAGGCGCAGATGCGCGCCGCGCTGCACGACACCGTGGCCCGCCACGGCCGGCTGGACGTGCTGTTCTGCAATGCCGGCACCGAAGGCCGCGTGGCGCCGCTGAGCGAGATGCCGGTGGAAGACTTCGACCGGGTGATGGCTGTCAACGTGCGCGGTGTGTTCCTGGGGTTGAAGCACGCCATGCCGATCATGCAGCGCCAGGGCGGCGGCAGCATCCTGATCACCTCGTCGGTGGCCGGCTTCAAGGGCGGCGCGCACCTGGCGCCGTATGCCGCCAGCAAGCATGCGGTGGTGGGGCTGATGCGCTCGGCGGTGCTGGAAGCCGGCAGCA
>JAGOBT010000285.1 GCA_017999135.1 Burkholderiaceae bacterium | reverse complement strand
AGAAGCCGTCGGCATCCATGCGGCCGCCGTCGCCGGTGTGCATCCAGCCGCCACGCAGGGCTTCGGCGCTGAGCGCCGGCTGGCCCCAGTAGCCCTGCATCACCAGCGGGCCGCGCACCACGATCTCACCCACGGTGCCCGGCGGCACCGGGTTGTCGTCGGCATCGACGATGCGCACCTCGGCGATCGGCACCGCGCGGCCCACCGAGCGCAGCCGCTCGGCCGGCTGCCCCGGTGCATGGCACCAGGCCGGCAGCGCGGTGACCACCGGCGCCAGCTCGGTCATGCCATACAGCTGGCAGAAGCCGGCATGCGGCAGCGCGGCGCGGGCGCGCGCCAGCAAGGCCTCGTCGATCGGCGAGGCGCCATACAGCACGCATTGCAGGCTGGCGGTGTCGAAGTCGGCAAAGCGCGGGTGCTCGACCAGGCGCTTGAGCATGGTGGGCACCAGGAAGGTCTCGGTGCCGCGCTCGTCGGCGATGGCCTGCAGCACCGGCAGTTCATCAAAGCCCGGCAGCACCACCTGGCGCGCCAGCCGCTGCACCAGCTGCAGCACCAGGGCCATGCCGCCGACATGGAACATCGGCGCGCAGTGGATGCCCACGCTGTCGATCGGCCGCGTGGCGGCCAGGTTGGCCGACAGCGCGTTGGTCACCAGGTTGGCATGGCTGTGCATCACGCCCTTGGGCCGGCCGGTGGTGCCGCCGGTGTACATCACCGCGGCCAGGTCGCTGCCGCTGCGCCGGGCATCGGCCACCGGGGTGGCGACGCTTGCCAGCGCGGGCCCATCGACGAAGCCGTCCGGCGCTGGGCCGTCGCCCCAGTGCACCAGCTGCTGCAGGCTGGCGCTGCGGTCCTTCAGACCCGAGGCGACGCCATGGAAGTGCGCATCGACCAGCAAGATGCGCGTATCGCAGTCGTCCAACGAATAGGCAATCTCGGCCGCGCTCCAGCGCATGTTGACCGGGTTGACCACGCCGCCGGCCCACCACACGGCATGGAAGAACACCACGCAGTGGTCGCTGTTCATGCCCAGCATGCCGACCCGGTCGCCGGGCTGCAGGCCCAGCTGCTGCAGCACTGCGGCCAGGCGCGCCACGCGGTCGGTGAAGGCCGCCCAGGTCCAGCGACGGCCGGCACAGGCCAGCGCCTCGGCCTGCGGGCATTCGATCAGCGCCTTGTGCAGCGGCTGGGTGAGATTCATCGGGGGGATCGGCCAGGTGTGGGCCAGGCTGCGGCGGGCGGCGTGTGATGCCGCGGATCGTAGGCAGCGGCTGGCGGGCGCCTCAATCGTCGCTTCGGACGAAGTTGTCGCCCCCGCAAAAACCCTTAGCATCGCAGCCCTTCCAGGCCAGCCACGCGCGGTGGCAGGCCACTGTTCCGACACCCCAGGGCCTGTGTGGCCAGGAGATCCCGTTTCCATGTTCCGTCAGTCCCGCCGCACCAGCCTGAGCTGCGTGCTGGCCCTGCTGTCCAGCCTGCCGATGGCCAGCCATGCCCAGAAGCGTTACGACACCGGCGCCAGCGACAAGGAAGTCGTGATCGGCAACACCGTGCCCTACTCGGGCTCCGCCTCGGCCTACGGCACCGTGGGCAAGGCCATGGCCGCCGTGTTTGCCAAGACCAATGCCGAAGGCGGCGTGAACGGCCGCAAGATCCGGTTCATCAGCCTGGACGACGGCTACAACCCGGCCAAGACCGTGGAGCAGGTCCGCAGGCTGGTGGAACAGGACGAGGTGCTGCTGGTGCTGGCGCCGCTGGGCACGGCGCAGAACACCGCCGTGCACAGGTACCTGAACCAGAAGAAGGTGCCGCAGCTGTTCGTCAACAGCGGTGCCAACAAGTGGGGCGACCCGAAGCACTTCCCCTGGACGATCGGCTTCACGCCTTCGTACCAGACCGAGGGCCGGGCCTTTGCGAAGCACATCCTGGCCACCCGACCGCAAGCCCGGGTGGGTGTGCTCTACCAGAACGACGACCTGGGCAAGGACTACCTGAAAGGCCTGCTCGACGGCCTGGCCGACAAGGCCAAGGCCATGCTGGTCAGCCTGCAGACCTACGAAGTCACCGACGCCACGGTCGACAGCCAGGTGCTGTCGCTCAAGGGCAGCGGTGCCGACACCTTCGTCAACATCAGCACGCCCAAGTTCGCCGCACAGGCCATCCGGCGCGCTGCCGAATCCGGCTGGAAGCCGACCCAGTACCTGGCCACCGTGTCGACCTCGGTCACTGCGGTGCTCAAGCCCGCCGGCTTCGAGAACGGCCAGGGCGTGATCTCGTCCGCCTACCTGCGTGACCCGTCGGACCCGGCACACCTTGGCAGCAAGGAATACCAGGACTACGCCGCCACGCTGAAGCAGTACCACCCCGGTGGTGATGTCGCCGACAGCATGAACGCCAACGGCTACACCATTGCACAGGCCATGGTCGAGGTGCTGAAGAAGGCGGGCGACAACCTGACGCGCGAGAACATCATGAAGATCGCCGCCAACCTGAACCTCACGCTGCCGATGCTGGCGCCCGGCATCACGCTGCGCACTGCGCCGGACGATTTCTACCCCGTCTCGCAACTGCAGCTCACGCGGTTCACCGGGCAGCGCTTCGAGCCGTTCGGGCCCGTGATCGACCGCTGAGGGGTCCGCAACCCCGCCACCTGACGCGCTGCGCCGGCCGCGCGGCAGAGTGCTCAGGCCAGCAGCATGAACCCGGCCTCGGCCAGCACCTGGCCATTGATGCGCACGTCCACCGCATGCGCGCCGGGGTGGTAGCGGCGGGTGGTGATCACCTTGATCGCATGGCGCTTGACCAGTTGGCGATGCGCTCCGGGCGCCAGGTCGATCACCCAGCCCTTGAACACCTTGGGCGTGGTGTGGCCGCCGGCCTTGACGTGGTGCACCGCATAGTCGATGGCCAGGCGCTGCGGGGTGGATGCCGTGGACTGCAGATCCAGCGTGATCGCCAGCACGTCGCCCATGGCCAATGCCGCGGGCGCCACGGCCAGCGCCACCCGGCCGCGGAAGGCCGCGCCCAATCCCCAGGCAGCCAGCACCACCGCATCACCTGCCTTCACCAGGCCCCGGCTGGCGTGGCGCAGCAGGGCGGCGCGCTCGGCGCTGGCGCCGGGCAGGTGGGTGGCCAGCCAGTCGGCCACCAGGGCCGGGTGGTCCTTGGCGATGTCGTTGAGGTGGTTGGCCACGCTGCGGCGCACGTAGGCGCTGGGGTCGTCCTGCAGCACCTGCAGCCACGGCAACGTGGGGGACGGATCGGCCACCAGCGCCTGCAGCCGCAGGCCCCAGGGCAGGCGCGGCCGGCTGCCCTCGCTGACCAGGCGGCGCACATGGGCGCTGGGGTGCGCCAGCCAGGTGCCGACGGTGCGGAACGTGGTGGCGGGGTGATGCACGAAGAACGGCCGGATCGCGAACTCGGCCGTCAGCCGCTGCGTCATCGCCTGCAGCGCCAGCAGACCACGCTCGGGCGCGCTGGCGGCGGCCAGCAGCGCCACCGCCTCGGTCAGCGGCCACACCGGCCAGCCGGCCAGGCCGGCGGCGCTGGTGCGCAGGCCCTGCAGGTCGTCGCCCTCGCCCGGCGGACCCAGGCTGGCTTCCAGCATGCCGCAGGCGCGGTCCGCGTCGGCCGGCAGGTGGGCCACCAGCGCGCGGGCCACCTGCAGCACCCGCGCCTTCAGTTCGAGGGCGTCCAACCCCTGCAGCGCCAGGGCGCCGAACCCCGGCGCATCGAACGCCGGCCAGGCGCGCTGCAGGTGGTGGGCGATGGCCTGCACTGCAGCGGCATCAATCAGGTTCTTGAAGGGCTCGGCCATCGGCACAGTATCAACCGGGCGGCGAATGGAACCCGGGCGGTGCGCAACGCACCATTTCAATGCGCACCAGCCACCAGACCAACAACTTTGGTGCACCAGCACCGCACCAAACGAGGCACACGCCTTGCTTGATTTGGTGCAGAAAGCCGCGCCCTGGTGCAAGCCATGCACAACCGCGGCGCCAATCCAACGAGGAGACGGTTGTGGAATCCATCGCCCAGGGCACCGACGCCCTGTTCATCCTGCTCGGCGCCATCATGGTGCTGGCCATGCACGCGGGCTTCGCCTTTCTGGAACTGGGCACGGTGCGCAAGAAGAACCAGGTCAATGCCCTGGTCAAGATCCTGGTCGACTTCGCGGTGTCGACCATCGCCTACTTCTTCATCGGCTACATCGTCGCCTACGGCACCAGCTTCATGGTGGGCGCCGAGAGCCTCGCGGCCAAGAACGGCTACGAGCTGGTCAAGTTCTTCTTCCTGCTGACCTTTGCGGCCGCCATTCCGGCCATCGTGTCGGGCGGCATCGCCGAGCGGGCGCGCTTCGGGCCGCAGCTGATCGCCACCGCGGTGCTGGTGGGCCTGGTCTACCCGCTGTTCGAAGGCGTGGTGTGGAACCAGCGCTTCGGCATCCAGGCCTGGATCAAGGAGGCCACCGGCGCCGAGTTCCATGACTTTGCCGGCAGCGTGGTGGTGCATGCCGTGGGTGGCTGGATCGGCCTGGCCGCGGTGCTGCTGCTGGGCGCACGCGCCGGCCGCTACCGGCGCGACGGCAACATCAGCGCGCACCCGCCGTCGTCCATCCCCTTCCTGGCGCTGGGCGCCTGGGTGCTGGCGGTGGGCTGGTTCGGCTTCAACGTGATGAGCGCGCAGACCGTGGCCAAGATCAGCGGCCTGGTGGCCGTCAACTCGCTGATGGCGATGGTGGGCGGCACCCTGGTGGCGGTGCTGATGGGCAGGAACGACCCCGGCTTCGCCTACAACGGCCCGCTGGCCGGCCTGGTGGCGGTGTGCGCAGGCTCCGACGTGATGCACCCCGCCGGCGCGCTGGTGGTGGGCGGCGTGGCCGGGGCCATCTTCGTGCTGATGTTCACCCTGACGCAGAACCGCTGGAAGATCGACGACGTGCTGGGCGTGTGGCCGCTGCACGGCCTGTGCGGCGCCTGGGGCGGCGTGGCCTGCGGCATCTTCGGCAGCACCGCGCTGGGCGGGCTGGGCGGGGTGAGCCTGGGCGCGCAGCTGATCGGCACGGTGCTGGGCGTGGCCTGGGCCCTGGCCGGTGGGTTTGCCG
>JAGOBT010000284.1 GCA_017999135.1 Burkholderiaceae bacterium | reverse complement strand
CCTGGGTTGTGACCAACCGCACAGGGTTCTGCGGCCATCAGGTGCGCAGCGTCAGCCCGCCGTCGGCCACCAGGCCATGGCCGGTGATGAAGTCGGCCTCGTCGCTGGCCAGCAGCAGCACCGAGCGCGCCATGTCGATCGGCTGGCCCAGCCGGCGCAGCGCGGCCTTCTTGGCCCAGATGGCGGCGATCTTCTCGTCGGCAAAGCTCTTGGCCGTCATGCCGGTGTGGATGGCGCCCGGCAGCAGGTAGTTGACGGTGATGCCGTGCTTGCCCAGTTCCAGCGCCAGCGTCTTGCTGAGGCCGGCCACCGCATGCTTGCTGGCGGTGTAGGCAGAGAGCCCGATGTCGGTGCGCTCGGCCATCACGCTGGCGGTGTTGATGATGCGCGCCCGGCCGGTGACGGCCGCCCGTGCCCGCAGCGCCGGAATGGCCGCGCGGCAGAGCCGGAACACCGCGCGGATATTGACGCTGAAGACCCGGTCCCAGTCGGCGTCGGTGCTCAGCTCGCCCAGCGCGTTGTAGGACACGCCGGCGTTGTTGAACAGGATGTCGAACTGGCCGCCACCGGCCTGCAGCGCCGCGGCCACGATGGCTTCAGCGGCGCCGTCGGCGGCGACATCCTGCGCAAACGGCACCACCCGATCGACACCCGCATGCGCGGTGTGAATGGCGCTGCCCGGCCGGTCGACGGCCAGCACGGTGGCGCCTTCGGCGGCAAACAGCTGGGCGGTGGCGCGGCCGATGCCCGAGGCCGCCCCGGTGATGATGGCGACCTTGCCGGCCAGGCGTTGCAATGCAGCAGTCATGGGTGTCTCCGGTGGATGGTTGTGCCGGCAGTGTGCGGCGCTGGCGCCTGCGGGTTCTTGCACCCAGGTGACATGGCGTGGGCGTTCACAATCGATGCCCACCCCACGAGGAGCCCCGATGCCCGCCGCCACCGTCGACTACTACTTCGCCACCGTCTCGCCCTGGGCCTACCTGGGCCATGCCCGCCTCGTGGCGATGACGCAGGCCGCCGGCGCCACGGTGCGCGTCAAGCCGGTGGACTACGGCGAGATCTTTCCGGTCTCGGGCGGGCTGCCGCTGGCCAAGCGGGCGCCGCAGCGCCAAGCCTACCGGCTGGTCGAGCTGAAGCGCTTCAGCAGCTTTCTCGGCGTGCCGCTGCACCCGCAGCCGGCGCACTTTCCGGTCAATGGCAACCCGGCTGCGTACCTGATCCTGGCCGCCGATGCCGCGCTGGGCCCTGCCGCCGCGCTGGACCTGGCCGGCCGCGTGGGTGCGGCCATCTGGGCGCAGCAGCGCAACGTGGCCGACCCCGCGGTGCTGGCCGCGCTGGTGGCCGAAGCCGGCCTGCCGGCCAGCCTGATGGACTCGGCCGCGCTGGAAGCCGCCGCACCACGCTTTGCCGCGCTGACCACCGAAGCGCGCGACCTGGGCGTGTTCGGTGCGCCCACCTACGTGATCGATGGTGAGCTGTTCTGGGGCCAGGACCGGCTGGACTTCGTGCAGCGCAAGCTGCAGGCCGGCTGACACCGCCCACGGCCCGGGCCTGCCGTCAGGATGCGGGCGACGCGGCAGCGGCCGTCCGCGACCGGGCCAGCACCTGCGCAATCAGACTGTCGCGCGGCGGATCATTCAGCCAACCCTTGGCCTGCAGCGCATCGCGCGCCTTGGCCACGGCAGCCAGCAGGTTTTCCAGATCGGCGCCGCCCAGCAGGCGCGACGCTGCCAGCAGGGCGCTGGCGGCATGGAAGCCGATGAACGGCGCATCGTCGGTCAGGCGCTCGGCCAGCCAGGTGGTGTAGCGCGCCTGCACCCGCAGCTTCAGGATCACCACGGCCGCCAGGCGGTCGCCGGGCTGGCTGCTGGAAGCCAGGCGCTCGATCTCGCCCTCGGCGCCCAGCGCCAGCAAGGTCATGCGGCCGACCACGTCGTTCATCTTCTGGGTGCGCTCGGCGCCGGACTCCATCGACGCACGGATGCGCTCGTAGTCGCGCGCCAGCGCCTGCATCTTCTCCACCGGGGCGGCAGGGTCGCCCTTGGCCAGCTGCAGCACCTGTTCGGCCAGCGCCTGCTGCTGCACCGACGGCAACGACGCCTCGGCCGGCGCATCGGGCTGGCCATCGGTCAGCGGCGGCAACAGCTTGTCGACCGGGGCCTGGTCCACCAGGGCCTGCATGGCCGTGCGGCTGGACACCTGCAGGTCGTCGTCGGACCGGGCAAACGCGCCCTGCAGGAACATGCGCGTGTACAGGTACCCCAGAAAGAAGCCCTGGATGGCAAAGCCGACGATCAGTGCCGTGCCCAGCGACACATGCGTGGCCGTGGGCTTGTCCACCAGCGCCGCTGCGGCATTGGCCGCCATGGCCGCCACGATGCCCTGCAGCTCGGTCAGATGCACCAGGCCCAGGCCGACAATGATCTTGGTGAGCCAGTCGGACACCTCTTCGAGGTTGGTGTTCGCGCGCAGGCCACCACCGCTGCCGCTGCCGGTCTTGGCGCCGGGCGGCGGGGCAGCGCCGGCATCGCCGGCGCGAACCTGGGCCGGCGGTGCGGTGGCCGCCGTGTCGCCCTTGGCCACGGTCACCCTGGGAATGCCGAACAGGAACCCGACCGCCCCGCCACCGGCAAGGCAGGCCAGCGCCCAGAGAAACACCGGCCCCACGGCACCGGTGCGCCAGCCGACCAGCAACAGCACCAGTGCGCTGAAGCCCAGCACCCAGGACACCGCCCGGTTCACATGGCGGATGTCTCGCTCGCGCTGGCCGTCGCCCTGCTGCCCTGCAGGGTGAGCGGCCGGGCCGGTCTTGCCGGCCGCGGCGCTTGTGTGCCACTTCAACATCGCGTCCCCCTGTGCCTGGTGTGCAGTGCCTTGCCATGGCGCAGGCGCGCTGCCTGGCGCTACATTGGCGGGCTGCTGTCCCGCCGCCTGACCACGCACCCGCCACCATCATGCCCCACCTGGTGATCCTGTACACCGGCACACTCGACAATGTGACGGACATGTCCACGCTGTGCCGCCAGCTGGCCGACACCATGCTGGCCGCGCGGGACGAGGCCGGCAAGCCGGTGTTTCCGCCCGGCGGCATCCGCGTGCTGGCCTACCCGGCGCCGCACTTCGCAGTGGCCGATGGCGGTGCCGCCGGCCAGGCGGCCGGCCTGGGCAGCGACTACGGCTTCGTCTACCTGAACCTGCGCATGGCCCGGGGCCGCAGCGCCGCGGTGCATGCCGACGTGGGCAGCCGGCTGGAAGCCGTGGCCAAGGCGCACTTTGCCCCCCTGCTGGCCAGCCGGCCAGTGGGCGTGACGCTGCAGATCGACGAGGGCGCCGAAGTCTTTGACGCCAAGAACAGCTCGCTGCACCCCTTGTTCAAGCTCCCCAACCCCTGACACCCGAGACCCCCCATGCAGATGCCCCAGAACACCTTCAAGGCCGCGCTGGCCGCCGGACAGCCGCAGATCGGCCTGTGGGTCGGCCTGGCCGATGCCACGGCCGCCGAGGCCCTGGCCACCACCGGCTACGACTGGCTGCTGCTCGACGGCGAACATGCGCCGAACGATCCGCGCAGCATCCTGCAGCAGCTGCGCGCCGTGGCGCCGTACCCGGTGCAGCCGGTGGTGCGCCCGGTGATCGGCGACGTGGCCCTGGTCAAGCAGTACCTGGACGTGGGTGCGCAGACCCTGCTGGTCCCGATGATCGACACCGCCGCGCAGGCCGCCCAGATGGTGCAGGCCATGCGCTATGCACCGGCCGGCATCCGCGGCATGGGCGCGGCGCTGGCGCGCGCGTCGCGCTACAACCAGGTCGACAACTACCTGGCCCAGGCCGATGCGCAAATGTGCCTGCTGGTGCAGGCCGAGACCGCCACCGCCATCGCCAACCTGCCCGCGATTGCCGAGACCGAGGGCGTGGACGGCGTGTTCTTCGGCCCGGCCGACCTGTCGGCGTCGATGGGCTACCCCGGCCAGCCCGGCCACCCCGCCGTGGTGAAGACCATGCTCGACGGCATCGCCACCGTGCGGCGGGCCGGCAAGGCGCCGGGCATCCTGATGACCGACCCCACCGAGGCCCAGCGCTACCTGGACGCCGGCGCGCTGTTCGTGGCGGTGGGCGTGGACACGCTGCTGCTGGTGGGCGCGGCACGCAGCCTGGTGCAGCGCTTCAGGCCCGGGGCGCCAGGTGCCGGCAAGCCGGGGTACTGAGCGCATGGCGGACCAGCCGCCGGTGCTGCGGGCCGACGGCCTGGCCCTGCAGTTCGACGGCGCCACCCAGCCGCTGTGGGCAGGCCTGTGCTTCAGCCTGGGCGTGGGCACACATGCGCTGGACGGCGAGTCCGGCAGCGGCAAGACCAGCCTGCTGCGTGGATTGGCCGGCGCGCAGCCGCTGCCCGGGCGACTGTGGCTGAACGGCCAGCCGCTGGCCGATGGCCTGGCGGCACGTCAGGCGCTGGTGTGGTGGGCTGACGCCCAGGACACCCGCTTCGATGCGCTGACACCGCAAGACGTGCTGCAGCTGCTGCAGCAGCGCCACGGCCCCATGGATGCAGCCGCCTGGCAACGCCATGTCGACAGCGTCGGCCTCGCGCCGCACGCCTTCAAGACGCTGCACATGCTGTCCACCGGCATGCGCCGCAAGGCGGTGCTGGCCGCCGCGCTGGCCAGTGCCTGCCCGCTGCTGCTGCTGGACGAGCCCTGCGGCGGGCTGGATGCGCCGTCCATCGCCTGGCTGGTGCAGGCGCTGAACGCCCGCGCCGCCCAGCCGGGCCGCGCCACGCTGATGGTCAGCGGCCGCTGGCCTGACGGTCTGGTGCAGGCGGGGCGGGTGCAGCTGCCACCGGCTTGAGGTGCTGCGGCGCCGTGACGCCCATGCTCATGTACAGGGCCGTCAGAGCCTCCACGCTCAGGTCTGCCGGCGCCACCCAGGACTCGGGCACGAACAGCAGGCCGCCGCCGACCGGCACCGGTGCGGTGGGCACCAGGATCGGCACGCAGGCGCGGCCGTCCACCCACACCGGCTGGGTGGCGGTCTGCAAGGCCAGCACCACGGTGCCGGGCGTGTCGCGGCCGCCGAAGGTGCACCACACCGGGCGCATGGCGCGGGTGCCGTCGGGGTCGCGCTGCG
>JAGOBT010000283.1 GCA_017999135.1 Burkholderiaceae bacterium | reverse complement strand
TCGATGTCCATCAGGATCAGCATGCGGTCGGCCACGCTGCCGATGCCGGTGATGAAGCCCGCGTCGATGCTGGCGTTGAGCTGTGGCGCCGGCCGGATGGCGTCGCCCGACAGTTCCAGCACGTCGGACACCGAGTCCACCACCGCACCCACCACCCGGCCGCGCACGTTCAGCACGATGACCACGGTGAAGTGGTTGTATTCGGCGCTGTCGCAGCCCAGCTTCAGACGCAGGTCGACGATGGGCACGATCACGCCACGCAGGTTGACCACGCCCTTCAGGAAGGCTGGCGCGTTGGCGATGCGGGTGGGCTGCTCGTAGGAGCGGATCTCCTGCACCCGCAGGATGTCGATGCCGTACTCCTCGGCACCGAGGCGGAAGGTGAGGTACTCGCCATGCGCCGCCTGGCTGGCGCCGCTGCTGCGGCTGCCGGCGGCCTGGATGGCGCGGTTGGCTTCGTGGCGTGCCACCTGTGCGGCGTCGGTGATCATGTCCATGGCGGTGCGGGCTCCGGGAGGGCTGGTGGATGGCGGCAGCTGTCTGCCGTGATGGAGTTATCGGCGCCGGGCGCCGGGTCTTGAGCGTTTGGCCATCGATGCAGTCAGGCAGCGATGCGGAAGCGGGCCACGGTGCCGGTCAGCGTGCGGGCCTGCTGGCTGAGCTGCTCGGCAGCGCCGGCGCTCTGCTCGACCAGGGCCGCGTTCTGCTGCGTCATGTCGTCGAGGCTGCCCACCGCGCTGCTGACCTGCCCGATGCCGCCGCTCTGCTCGGCCGCGGCGGTGGAGATCTCGCCGATCACGCTGGTCACGCGCTCGACGCTGGCGACGATTTCGTCCATGGTGGCGCCCGCGGCCTGCACCAGGCGCGCGCCCGCCTCGACCTTGTCGACGCTGTTGCCGATCAGGGCCTTGATCTCGCGCGCGGCGGCGGCACTGCGCTGGGCCAGGCTGCGCACTTCGCTGGCCACCACGGCAAAGCCGCGGCCCTGCTCGCCGGCACGGGCGGCCTCCACGGCCGCGTTCAGCGCCAGGATGTTGGTCTGGAAGGCGATGCCGTCGATGGTGCCGATGATGTCGCCGATGCGGCGCGAGGCGCTGTTGATCTCGTCCATGGTGGCCACCACCTGGCCCACCACCTCGCCGCCACGGCGCGCCACGCCGGCGGCCGAGCTGGCCAGGCTGCTGGCTTCGCTGGCGGCGTCGGCGGTCTGGCGCACGCCACCGGTCAGTTGCACCAGCGACGACGAGGCCTGCTGCAGGCTGCTGGCGGTCTGCTCGGTGCGGCCCGACAGATCCTGGTTGCCGCTGGCGATCTCGGCCGAGGCGCCGGCGATGTGCTGCGCCACCTGCTGCACCGTCTGCAGGGATGCACCGAGCTGTCGGGTCATCTGGCCCAGGGCGCGCTGCAGGTCGCCGATCTCGTCGGGGCGGTCGGTGTGCACGGCCACGGCCAGGTCGCCCTGGGCCACGGCTTCGGCCACCTGCCGGGCCTGGCGCACGGCGGCCATCACCCGGCGCAGCATCAGCGCGCACAGCGCCAGCGTGATGCCGGTGGCCACCAGGCTGGCCGCCAGCAGCGCCAGGGTGTTGCGCTGGGCCCGCTGGGCCGATTCGTCGGCGGCGGCATCGGCCGCCTGGGCCATGCCGGTCACGATGGCGGCCATGGCCGTGCTGGCCTTCTGGAAGCTGGCGTCGGCGCTCTGCATCGCCGCCACGCCGGTGTTGGGGTCGACCGAGGCCATGTCCACAGCGTTGTCGGCCTGCTTGCCGTAGGCGGTGAGGGCCTGGGCCACCTGGTCGAGCTGGGCGCTGGCCTGGCCGCCCTGGCTGCCCAGCGCCGCACTGACACGCACGATGCCTTCGACCTGGTTCTTCAGGTCCTTGCGGAAGGCGGCCACTGCGGCCTCGTCCAGCGACGCCATCAGGGCCAGGCTGCGGTACACGCCGGCGTGCAGCGTGCCCATCTGCTCCTTGGCCTGGCCCAGGGTGCGCAAGGCTTCCAGGTTGCCGTGGAACGCGTCGGCGTTGCGGCTGGCCTCCTGCGAGGCCAGCCACGCATTGATGGCGCCGCCCGACAGGGCGATCAGCCCTGTCAGCAACGGTGCCAGAAGCAGCTTGGTACCGAGTTTCATGCGGGTGCTCCTGCGCGTTCGGCCGCCTGGCTGGCCAAGCTCACTTGTAGATGCCGCCGCAGACCACGGCGTCGTCGAGCTTCTCGCAGTACATCTGCTTGGGCTCGATCTTCTTGCTCACCGGGTTGGTGAACTTGTAGTCCTGCCAGAAGGTGCCCTTGCTCTGGGCGAGGTCGACACGCTCCTTGACGAAGGGCTTGCCGTCCACGTCCTTCAGGTCGATCAGGTTCTTGCCGACCATCTTGCCGTTGGCGCCGTGGGCGCGCACCGTGCCGTCCAGGCCGTAGACCACCAGGTACAGGTCGCGGTCGATGAACTGGCCTTCCTTGTTGCTGACCTCGGCATAGCCCTTGTCCTTGCCGTTGGCCTTGATGAAGGCGATGCCCTTCTTGACGGTGGCCACCGCGTCGTCCTTGGTGGCATTGCCTTCCTTGGCGAAGGCGGCGGGCCCGAAGGCCAGGCCCAGGGCGAGGGCGACGGTGCCGAGGATGTGTCGTGTCTGCATGGTGTGGCTCCTTGGCCGTGTGGTTGGCCGTTGCGTGTGGACCCGGGGGGCGTGGGGCAGGGCGCCGGCCGGGTCACGGCGCCATGGATGGGGCGCGCGGCCCTCAGGCCGGCGCCACCTGGAAGCGGGAGACCACGGCGTTCAGCCGTTGGGCCTGGTCCTTGAGGCTTTCGGCCGCGGCGGCGCTCTGTTCCACCAGCGCGGCGTTCTGCTGCGTCATGCCGTCGAGCCCGCTGACCGTGCCGTTGATCTGGCCGATGCCCTGGCTCTGCTCGCTGGCGGCGCGGCTGATGGTCTCGATGGTGGCCTGCACCCGCTGCACGCTGGCGACGATCTCGCCCATGGTGCCGCCGGCTTCCTGCACCAGGCGGGTGCCGGCGTCCACCTTGTCGACGCTGGCGCCGATCAGGCTCTTGATCTCGCGGGCGGCCTCGGCGCTGCGCCGGGCCAGGCTGCGTACCTCGCCAGCCACCACCGCGAAGCCGCGGCCCTGCTCGCCGGCACGGGCGGCTTCCACCGCCGCATTCAGCGCCAGGATGTTGGTCTGGAAGGCGATGCCGTCGATGGTGCCGATGATGTCGGCGATGCGGCGGCTGGACGCATGGATCTCTTCCATGGTGTGCACCACCTCGGCCACCATGGCACCGCCGCGCTCGGCCACGCCGCTGGCCGACTGGGCCAGCGCGCTGGCGTCGCGGGCCGATTCGGCACTCTGCTGCACGCTCTGGGTGAGCTGCTGCATGGCGCCGGCGGTGTGCTGCAGGCTGCTGGCGGTCTGCTCGGTGCGGCCGCTCAGGTCCTGGTTGCCCATGGCCACCTCGTTGCTGGCGCCCTGGATGCTCTCCGACGCCTGCCGCACCTCGCCCACCAGGCCGGACAGCGCGGTCTGCATGCCGGCCAGGGCGCGCAGCAGTTCGGCGGCTTCGTCCTGGCCTTCGGCCTGCACCGGCTGGGTGAGATTGCCCTGGGCGATGGCCAGCGCCAGGTCGCGCGCCTGCTGCATCGGGCGGATGATCGAGCTTGAATTCATCAGCGTCAGCGGCACCACGGCCAGCACCACCACGGCCAGCGTGCCCAAGAACAGCCACAGGGTGTGCTGCATCGACGCGCCGAACTCCTCCTGGGTGGCCGAGGCCTCGGCGGCGACGATCTTGTCAATGGCATCGAGCCTGGCTTCCGCCGCGGCCACGTGCTGCTTGGCGCGGGCCAGCATCTTGTCGGCCGCCAGCGCGGTGTCGTAGGCACCGTTCTGGATCTGCTCCAGCACCTTGGCGGTGGCGCCTTCATAGGCCACCAGTTCCTTCAGGGCCTCGCGGGCCAGCGGGTTGCCTTCGTCCTCTTCGCCTTCGAGCATGCCGTCAAAGGCCTGGCGCGCCTTGGCCAGCGCGGCCGCCCAGGCCTCGCGCGACTTGAGCACGGCCACGCCGTCCTCGTAGTGGATGACCATGTCCTTCTCGTGGCGCCGCACCTCGCCCAGGTTGTGCCGCGCGTCCGACACGTTGCGCACCTCCTTGATGGAGTGGTGCATGAAGTCGGTGTTCAGCTCGGCCAGGTGCCGGCCGCCCAGCAGGCCGATGGCGCCCACCAGGGCAAACAGGCCCAGCACCATGGCGATGGCGCCATGCATGCGCAGGCGGATCGAGAAGCGACGCATCAGGGGCGGTGAATGGGTCATGCTGGTGTCTCGTGGTGCGCGGCCAGGGTGGGCTGGGCGCCGGTCAGAACGATTCCCAGTCCGACCCCGCGACGGCAACGTCAGGGCGGTGGGCAGGGGCCGGTGCGGGCACCGGGGCAGGCGCGGCGCGTGCTGGCGCCGGCGTGTGGCGTGCCGGCGCCGCGGCACGTGGTGCCAGGGCGGGGGCCGGCGCCACCGGGGCGTGCGCAGCCGGGCTGTGCAGCGTGTCCACCCGGAAGGTGCCGACCACGCCGGCCAGGCGGCCAGCCTGGTCCTTCAGGCTTTCGGCGGCGGCGGCGCTTTCTTCCACCAGCGCCGCGTTCTGCTGGGTCATCTGGTCGAGGTTGGCCACCGCGCCGTTGACCTGGCCGATGCCTTCGCTCTGCTCGGCCGCGGCGGCGGTGATCTCGCCGATCACGTCGGTCACGCGCTGCACGCTGGCCACGATCTCGCCCATGGTGCTGCCGGCGTCCTGCACCAGGCGGGTGCCGGTCTCCACCTTGTCGACGCTGGTGCCGATCAGGGTCTTGATCTCGCGGGCGGCCTCGGCGCTGCGCTGGGCCAGGCTGCGCACTTCAGACGCCACCACGGCAAAGCCGCGGCCCTGTTCACCCGCGCGGGCGGCTTCCACCGCCGCGTTCAGCGCCAGGATGTTGGTCTGGAAGGCGATGCCGTCGATGGTGCCGATGATGTCGGCGATGCGCCTGGACGCGGTGTTGATCTCGTCCATGGTGCTCACCACCTGGCTGACCACGTCGCCACCGCGCTGGGCCACGGTCTGGGCGCTGGCGGCCAGCTGGTTGGCCTGGGCGGCGGCGTCGGCACTCTGGCG
>JAGOBT010000282.1 GCA_017999135.1 Burkholderiaceae bacterium | reverse complement strand
CTTCAGCATGCTGGTGCACCGGGTGGGCTACGGGGCGCCGCAGTGGCAGCACCTGTGCAAGACCACGGTGCAGCGCGCGCGGCAGCGGCTGCCGCAGGTGCAGATCGACGGCGTGCGCTGGCTGTGGCCGGCCGACGAGCAGCCCGCGTCGCGCCGCCATGCCACCCGCGCGCAGGCCGATGTGGTGCGGCTGCTGGCGCCGTTCGACCCCATCGTGTGGGACCGCCGGCGTTTCGGCCTGCTGTGGGGCTGGGACTACCGCTTCGAGGCCTACACCCCGGCGCACAAGCGGGTGCGCGGCTACTACGCCCTGCCGCTGCTGTGGCGCGACCGGGTGGTTGGCTGGGGCAACCTGGCGGTGCAGGGCGGCGTGCTGGTGCCCGACATCGGCTTCGTCAGCGGCCAGCCGCCGGGCGATGCGGGCTTTGCCGCCGCCCTGGACGACGAGTTGCAGCGGATCGGCCAATTCCTCGGTCTGGCCTGACGCTCAGCGCTGGTGGCCAGGCCGCCAGCCGTCATGCCGCGGCGCGGGCTGCCAACAGCGCACTGGCCAGCTCGGCAAAGCCGTCGCCCCGCTCGGCCGGGGTGACATAGCCCGGAAACGCCTGCAGCTGCGGCAGGAAGCGGGCGATGTTGGCCACGCCCACCGTCAGCGGCATGGCCTGGAACATGGCCTGGTCGTTGGTGCTGTCGCCCACGTACACCCACTCGGCCGGGTTCCAGGGCCGGGCCAGTGCCTGCTGCACGGCCCAGCGTGCGCCGCTGGGCTTGTCGTGGTCGCCGATCCAGCCGTTGATGTGGATGGAGCTGACGGTGGCGGTGAGCCCGTGCGCGCGCATCACCGCCACCACCTGGGCGATCTGCGCGGCGTCCAGGTGCGCGAACTCGCTGTGGTCGATGGCGATGTCGGTCAGGCGGCCGGCGCTGTCCTGCGCCAGCGTGGCCCCGGGCACCTGCGCCAGCACCGCCTGGGCGCAGGCCTGCAGGCGCAGTTGGTGGGCGGCGCGGGTGGCGGCATCGGCCACGAAATCAGTCTGCAATTGCCCGCCCTGGCGGCGCAGCAGCACCGCGCCGTTCTCGGCCACGATGGCAGCCACCGGCCAGGCCAGCGCCAACGGCGCGCTCCAGCCTGTCGGGCGGCCGGTGATGGCCACCACCGGCACGCCGGCCGCCGCCAGCCGGTGCAGGGCGTCCAGCGCCGCCGGGGCGATGACGCCATCGGCAGTGAGGGTGTCGTCGATGTCGGTCAGCACGCCGTGCAGCGCAGCCAGCTGCGGCGGGGGCAGCGCCGCCAACGGGCGCAGCCGGCCGCTGGCTGCGGCGGGCAGGGCGTAGGCGTGCGGGATGCTGTCCGGCGGCATTGCGGCAGTCTCCCACAGCGCCCTGTGCGCCCGGCCGTGGGTTGATGCCGATCAAGATATGCCTGGGCCCTGCCGCGTGAACATGCTGCTTTCACCGCCGATTCACACCGCTGTCACCGGAGCATGGCATGACCAAGGACACCCCGACCCCCGCAACCCCCGCCAGCACCGGCCCCGTGCGCAAGACGCGCAGCCGCAGCCACCGGCGCACCGTGGCGGCAGGCGACACCGCGCCGCTGCTGCAGCCGGCCGCCATTGCCAGCCACATGGCCGACCGTGCCACCACCGGCGCCCGCACCGAGCAGGCGATGGCGCTGGCCGACGTGCTGGCCCGCCACGCCCAGGGCGAAAGCGCCCGCACGGTGGTGTCGGAGCTGCAGGCCCTGATGGACGGCGCCTCGCCCGACGACCGCAAGGCCTTGCGCAAGCTGCTGTTCCAGCCGGTGGCCACACCCGCCGAGAAAGATGCCGACACCGCCCTGGCCCCGGGCTGGCGTGAAGGCAAGTACCCGTACAAGAACCTGCTGTCACGCCGCCGCTACGAGCAGCAGAAGTACAAGCTGCAGGTGGAATTGCTGAAGCTGCAGGCCTGGGTCAAGGACACCGGCGCGCGGGTGGTCATCCTGTTCGAGGGGCGCGACGCGGCCGGCAAGGGCGGCACCATCAAGCGGCTGATGGAGCACCTGAACCCGCGCGGCGCCCGCGTGGTGGCGCTGGAGAAGCCCAGCGAGGTGGAGCGCGGCCAGTGGTACTTCCAGCGCTACATCCAGCACCTGCCCACGCGCGGCGAGATCGTGCTGTTCGACCGCAGCTGGTACAACCGCGCCGGCGTCGAGCGGGTGATGGGCTTCTGCACCGACGCCGAGTACGACGAATTCCTGCGCCAGGCCCCCGAGTTCGAGCGCCAGCTGGTGCGCAGTGGCGTGCACCTGTTCAAGTTCTGGTTCTCGGTCAGCCGCGCCGAGCAGCGCCGCCGCTTCAAGGAGCGCAAGCTGCACCCGCTCAAGCAGTGGAAGCTGAGCCCCATCGACCTGGCCAGCCTGGACAAATGGGACGACTACACCCGCGCCAAGGAAGCGATGTTCCTGCACTGCGACACCAGCGACGCGCCCTGGACGGTGATCAAGAGCGATTGCAAGAAGCGCGCACGCCTGAACGGCATGCGCTACCTGCTGCACCGCCTGCCCTATGCCCGCAAGGACCTGGCCGCGCTGGGCCCGGTCGACCCGCTGATCGTCGGCCGGCCCAGCCTGGTGCCCAGCGTGGGCGACGACCAGCTGGCTGGCGGCGGCGCGTCCTGACGCGGCTTTGACCCCGCATGTCGGGGGTTGCGCCTTCCATGCGGGATGTCACGCACCGCGGCCCAGCGCGCCGCGGCAGGCGTGCTTAGAATGCGCGTCTGTTTCGAGGAGCGTTGCAAGGCCACCCTCCGGCCCCAGGCTCGAAACCACGTCCAGTGCAACGTCGCTCACCCCCAGTTCTTGCCGCGGGTGCGTGTGTTTTCTCCCCCCCACAGTTTCACCACCTGCAGCAAGCTGACCGGGCCACCTGTCTCTCGGAGCAACCATCCATGAACGCCGTCTTGAAGCCGATCCACAACGACCAGTACGCCATCGCCGACATCTCCCTTGCCGCCTGGGGCCGCAAGGAGCTGACCATCGCCGAGCATGAAATGCCCGCCCTGATGGCCATCCGCAGCGAGTACGCGGTGAGCCAGCCGCTGAAGGGCGCGCGCATCACCGGCAGCCTGCACATGACCATCCAGACCGCCGTGCTGGTGGAGACGCTGCAGGCCCTGGGCGCCGAAGTGCGCTGGGCCAGCTGCAACATCTTCAGCACCCAGGACCACGCCGCCGCGGCGCTGGTCGAGCGTGGCACGCCGGTGTTCGCCTACAAGGGCGAGACGCTGAAGGACTACTGGGACTACACCCACCGCATCTTCGAGTTCGGCCCCAAGGGTGCCAAGGGCGAAGGCCCGAACATGATCCTGGACGACGGCGGCGATGCCACGCTGCTGATGCACCTGGGCAAGCGCGCCGAGAAGGACGCCTCGGTCATCGCCAACCCCGGCAGCGAAGAAGAGCGCGAGCTGTTCGCCGCCATCCAGGCCAAGCTGGCGCAGGACAGCACCTGGTACAGCCGCAAGAGCGCCGAGATCATCGGCGTGACCGAAGAAACCACCACCGGCGTGCACCGCTTGAACGAGATGAGCGCCAAGGGCACGCTGATGTTCCGTGCCATCAACGTGAACGACTCGGTCACCAAGAGCAAGTTCGACAACCTGTACGGCTGCCGTGAAAGCCTGGTGGACGCCATCAAGCGCGCCACCGACGTGATGGTGGCCGGCAAGATCGCCGTGGTGGCCGGCTACGGCGACGTGGGCAAGGGCAGCGCCCAGGCCCTGCGCGCGCTGAGCGCCCAGGTGTGGGTGACGGAGATCGACCCCATCAACGCCCTGCAGGCCGCGATGGAAGGCTACCGCGTGGTGACGATGGAATACGCCGCCGACAAGGCCGACATCTTCGTCACCGCCACCGGCAACAAGAGCGTGATCACCCGTGCCCACATGGACGCGATGAAGCACAACGCCATCGTCTGCAACATCGGCCACTTCGACAACGAGATCGACGTGGCGGCGATCGAAGACCTGCAGTGGGAAGAGATCAAGCCGCAGGTCGACCATGTGATCTTCCCGGGTGTGGACGGCAAGCCGGGCAAGCGCATCATCATGCTGGCCAAGGGCCGCCTGGTGAACCTGGGCTGTGGCACCGGCCACCCCAGCTACGTGATGAGCAGCTCGTTCGCCAACCAAACGATCGCCCAGATCGAGCTGTACGCCCACAAGGACGCGTACGACATCGGCAAGGTCTACGTGCTGCCCAAGCACCTGGACGAGAAGGTGGCCCGCCTGCAGCTGGTGACGCTGAACGCCCAGCTCAGCGAGCTGACCGAGGAGCAGGCCGCCTACATCGGCGTGCCCAAGCAGGGCCCGTTCAAGCCCGACACGTATCGCTACTGATCGGTGACCGAAGCGCTGCGCTTGACGCAGCGCTTGCGGCGCCTCCAAAATGGATCTTCGGATCCATTTTGGAGGCGCCCATGGGGGTGAACCTGTCAATCAAGGACGTTCCCGACGACGTGGCTGAACGGCTGCGCCAGCGGGCGGCGCGCAACCACCGGTCCCTGCAAGGGGAGTTGATGGCCATCGTTGAGCAGGCGGCCCGTGAGGGGGTGGCTGCTGCGGCACTGCGCCAGCCATCGGTGGCGCGCATGACGGTGGAGGAGGTTGCCGCAGCGGCGCGCAAGCGCTTCCCTGGTGGCTCGCCGAGTTCGGTGGACATCATTCGCAGGATGCGTGACACACGGAACGTGCCCGGCCATGACGACTCGACCGAGCGCTGACCCGCAGCCGCGGCCGCTGTTCGTGATGGAGCCAGCACCCCGTTACGCGGTGCCGAGGCCAGCGGTGGTGGACGCCAGCGTGATCGCCGCACTGGTCTTCGCCGAGCCTGAGAACGCCGAGGCCGCGCGCATGCTCGCCGGGCGCCGCCCCTTGGCGCCTGACATCCTGGCGTACGAGATCACCAACATTGCTGCCACCCGGCGGCGCCGAGGCGATGCGCTGCAGACCTTGCAGGACTGCCTCGGCGACTTTCAGGCCATGGGCATCGAGTTGATTTCGCCAGACCTGCCGCTGGTACTTGACCTCGCCGCCCGCTTCAAGCTCACCGCCTACGACGCCGCCTACCTGGCCGTTGCCGGTACGTTGCAATGCCCGCTGTGCACCTT
>JAGOBT010000281.1 GCA_017999135.1 Burkholderiaceae bacterium | reverse complement strand
ACGTTGTAGGCCTTGTCGGTGGGTGGCGCGCTGGCCAGCCAGAAGGGGTTGGGGCTGCGGATGCCGGCAAAGGTGGTGCGCAGATCGGCCATGGTGTGTGCTCCGCTGTCTCAAGCCATCAGTTGGGCGTGGATGGCCAGGGCGGCGCGTTTGCCGTCCTCCACCGCTTCCACCGTCAGGTCGCGCCCGCCCAGCCGGCAATCACCGCCGGCATACAGGCCGGCCACGCCGGTGCGGCCGTCGTCGTCGGCCACCACGCGGCCGTCCCGCAATGTCAGCCCGCAATCGGCGAGCAGGCTGCTGTCGAGCTTCTGGCCGATGGCCTTGAGCACCATGTCGGCGGCCAGGGTCTCGTGCAGGCCGGTGGGCTGCAGCTTGCCGTCGCGCAACACTTGCCGCTCGAAGCGCACTGCCGCCACATGCCCGGCAGCCGCATCGCTGCCGGGCAGCAGCGCCTCGGGCACCAGACAGTGGTGGATGCTGATGCCATGCGTCTGCGCCCACTCCTGCTCGGCATGGCTGGCGCCCATGGTGGCGGGGCCGCGGCGGTAGACCATGTGCACCTGCTCGGCGCCCAGCAGCTTGCTCTGCACCGCCGCGTCCACCGCGGTCATGCCGCCGCCGATCACCACCACGCGGCGGCCGATGGGCAGGGTGGACGGGTCGGCCGCCTGGCGCAGTTCGGCGATGAAGTCGACCGCATCGCGCACGCCGGCCAGGTCTTCGCCCGGCACACGCAGCGCCTGGGTGCCGGCCAGGCCCACGGCCAGGTACACGGCGGCGTGGCCGTCGCGCAGCGCCTGCAGCTGGGCGGCGGTCTGCAGCTTCCAGCCGGTCTTCAGCGTGATGCCGCCGATGCCCAGCAGCCAGTCCAGCTCCCGCTGGGCGAACTGGCCGGCCACCTTGTAGCTGGCCAGGCCGTACTCGTTCAGGCCGCCGCCCTTGGGCTGGGCGTCGTGCAGCACCACGTCGTGGCCCAGCCGCGCCAGACCCACGGCGCAGGCGATGCCGGCCGGCCCGGCGCCCACCACGGCCACGGTCTTGCCGGTGGGCGTGGCGCGCGGGAAGAGGGCGTTGATCGGCTTGTCCATCACTGCATCGACCGCGTAGCGTTGCAGCTTGCCGATCTCCACCGGCTTGCCCTGCTGGGTGGTGCGCACGCACACCTGCTCGCACAGCACCTCGGTCGGGCAGACGCGGGCGCAGGTGCCGCCCAGCGGGTTGGCGTCCAGGATGGCCTTGGCGGCGCCGCGCAGGTTGTCGTCGGCAATGCGCTTGATGAAGCTGGGCACGTCGATGCCGGTGGGGCAGGCGGTGGTGCAAGGCGCGTCGTAGCAGTACAGGCAGCGCTCGGCCTCGACCAGTGCCTGGGTGCGTGTCAGCGGCGGGGCGGCGTCGGCAAAGTGCTGGGCGTACTGCTCGGCAGCCAGCCGGGCGGGCCGGATGTCGGGGCCGGCGTCGGTGGTGGTGGGCGGGGGCACAAGCGTCTCCTGCAACACCAGGCGGACAGGTGGCCTGGCTTCACCGCGAAGCTGACCGTTTGGTCAGGATTCGAGGGGATCTTACGCAACAGCCGTGCCAGGGGGCGACCCCGGACAAACCCCTTGGCCGACAGCATTCGACCCACGGACCGCACATGGGCGGTGCGTGTGGCGGCTGTCAAGCACTGCGATGGTGAGCGATGGTGGGGAGGACGTGGCTGGGGCAGCTCTGGGCTCATCGCGGCCGTTGGCCGCTGGCTGGAGCGCCTTGCTTGGGCTTCGCCGGTTCGTTGCAGCGCGCCGGGTCCCGCCCCGGCGGGCGGCCAACTTTCTGCTGCGCCAGAAAGTTGGACAAAGAGGCGCTTTTCCAAACTGAGCGGACGACACCGAGCGCTTTTCCAGGCCCGGGCGCTGCGCCTCGCCTGTCCGGCTCGAACAGAGCCGGCCGGAAGCACCGCGGCACATTCCACGGCCGTGCCACCTCGGTCAGGGCTGTGACGCGCAGACCTCGGCCACGCGCGATCGTGGCATGCGGCGATCGGTGTGTCCCAGCAACCTGCTGAGCGGAACCACCGCTGAAGCGACTGCGGTCGTCAGGGGCGGCCATGTTCGAGCCGGACAGGCGAGTCGAAGCGCCTGGGTCGCCACAAGCGCGCCAACCTCAACGCGCAGTTTGGCAGGCGTTTCTTTGGTGACTTTCTTGTCGCCTGACAAGAAAGTTACCCGCCAGCCGGGGCGGGACCCGGCGGGGTACACCGAGCCATGGGCAACGACACGCAAGGCGCTCCACCCAGCGGCCAACAGCCGCAAAGAGCCCAGCGCTGACGCAGCCCAACCCAGGCGCAAGGTCAGGCAGCCAAACCAGCCACCGCCTGGTGTGCCGCTTCCACACCCTGGGACAGCACCTGCTGCTTCCAGGCATCGGTGTCGGTGTAGAACGCATCGCGCACCTGCCGGCGGATGCGGTCGCGCTGGTCGGCCGGCAGTTCGGGGTGGTTCTCGGCCCATTGGTCGGCGCGCAGCGCGTCCAGCACGGTGGTGATGGGCTCGGTGCCGTATTCCAGCGCAATGCCGGTGTGTTCGGCCTGCGGGCACTCCTGCGGGGCGGCTTCCCACATCAGGCCGGTCAGCAGGGCCGATGTGGAGGTGCCGTCGTAGATGGACGTGATGGCCCGGCCATCCGGTCCGCCCCACCAGGCACGGGCGCGGGCGATGGCCGTGGCATCGTCGCTGCCCGCAAAGATGCGCTCGCCCACGCCGCTGGGGCCCAGGCCGGTATGCAGGTCGATCCAGGCCAGCCGGGCGCAGCGCTGTCCATGGTTGCGCAGCACCTGGCGCACCGCCTGGTGGCTCCAGGTCGGGTTGAGGCCGCCGAAGAACAGGCCCTCGGGGTGGTGGTACTGGCCGGCCGACACCGCCGCCTGCCAGGCCGGCAGGCCGTGGGTGGCGATCCAGGCCTGCGTGGCCTGCTGCACCGCCGGCGTGGGCGGCCACTCGGCCGGCACCAGCAGGTGGGCGATGCTGTCGTAGGCAGTGTTGCGCGGCAGCGGCTGGCTGAAGTCCTGGAAGTTGCGGTTCAGGTCGACGTTCTCGTGCGTGGTGCGCCGCCACCAGGAGAAGCCGTGCGGGTTCAGCGCATGCAGGTAGACGATGGCCACGCCGTTGGCCTGGGCGGCGCGGCGCAGCGCGGCATCCTGCAGCAGCGTGACCTGCACGCCCGAGCCGCAGTAGCCTTCCACACCGTGACAGGCCGAGCTGACCAGCAGCACCGCGTGCGCGTCGGCCGGGCCGTCGCGCACCACGTCCAGCGCCAGGGTTTCGCCATCCCGGCCCAGCAGCGGGTGCACATGGGCGTGGCTGTCCAACCCGGCTGCGTCAGCCGCGGCCAGGAACTTGCCGCGTGCCTCGGCGTAGGTCTGCGAGAAGTTGCCGATCGACATCGGACGCCTTCAGCGCGGCGTGGCCAGCCACTGCTCGGCGATGCGCACCCAGGCGGTGGCGCCCAGCGGGATCAGGTCGTCGTTGAAGTCGTAGCTGGGGTTGTGCAGCATGCAGGGGCCCAGGCCGTGGCCGCCCTCGCGGTGGGCGCCGTCGCCGTTGCCGATCATGAAGTAGCAGCCCGGCTTCTCCAGCAGGTAGTAGCTGAAGTCCTCGGCGCCCATCGTGGGCTCGAAGGGCAGCACGTTCTCGGCACCCACCACCTCGCCAAGCACCTTCTCGGCAAAGGCGGTTTCGGCCGGGTGGTTGATGGTGGGCGGGTAGTTGCGGTGGAAGTGGAATTCGCAGCTGCAGTCGTAGGCCGCTGCGGTGGCCTCGGCCATGGCCTTCATGCGCGTCTCGATCAGGTCGAGCAGCTCGGTGGTGAAGGTGCGCACCGTGCCCTGCATCTCGCAGGATTCGGGGATCACGTTGGTGGCCTCGCCGGTGTGGATCATCGTCACCGAGATCACGCCGGTGTCGATCGGCTTCATGTTGCGCGAGATGATGGTCTGGAAGCCCTGCACCAGCGCGGCGGCGGCGGGCACCGGGTCCACGCCCAGGTGCGGCATGGCGCCATGTGCGCCCTTGCCCTTGAGGATGATCTTGAACTCGTTGCTGCTGGCGTAGCAGGGGCCGCTCTTCAGCGCGAACTGGCCCACCGCCATGCCCGGCCAGTTGTGCGCGCCGAACATCGCCTCCATCGGGAACTTGTCGAACAGCCCGTCCTTGATCATCTCGCGCGCGCCGCCGCCGCCTTCTTCGGCCGGCTGGAACAGCAGGTACACGGTGCCGTCGAAGTTGCGGTGGCGGGACAGGTGCTTGGCCGCCGCCAGCAGCATCGCGGTGTGGCCGTCGTGGCCGCAGGCGTGCATCTTGCCGGCGTGCTTGCTGGCATGGGCGAAGGTGTTGCCCTCCTGCATGGGCAGGGCGTCGATGTCGGCGCGCAGGCCCACGGCGCGGTTCGATGTGCCGTTCTTGATGATGCCCACCACGCCGGTCTTGCCCAGCCCGCGGTGTACCGGGATGCCCCAGTCCGTCAGCGCCTTGGCGATCACGTCGGACGTGCGCTGCTCCTGGAAACACAGCTCCGGGTGGGCGTGGATGTCGCGTCGCAGCGTGGTGATGGCGGCCGCATCGGCCAGGATGGATTCGATCAGGCGCATGGTGGTGTCCGGGCGGGCTGTGGAAGCGGGCCAGTCTAGCGGGCCCCCCATGCCCCGCACAGCGCGCAGGGCAAGGCCTGGGGCAAACCCGCAGGGCGCCCGTGGCATCGCGCGCATCGGCGCCGCGCCCGGTGCCAGCGGGCCGTGCAGCACCGCGACGCCTTGTGCAATAGTGGCTGGATGAACACCGACGCCGCCACTGAAGCCCCGATCACCACCGTGCGAGGCGCCTGCCCGCACGACTGCCCCGACACCTGCGCGCTGAAAGTCAGCGTGCAGGGCGGCCGGGTGATCAAGGTGGCCGGCGACCCCGACCACCCGCCCACCCACGGCGCGCTGTGCACCAAGGTGTCACGCTACCCCGAGCGCACCTACCACCCCGAGCGGGTGCTGACGCCGCTGAAGCGCACCGGCCCCAAGGGCAGCGGCCAGTTCACCCCGGTCAGCTGGGACGAGGCACTGACCGACATCGCCAACCGGCTGGGCGCCATCGCCGCGCGCAACCCCCAGGCCATCCTGCCCTACAGC
>JAGOBT010000280.1 GCA_017999135.1 Burkholderiaceae bacterium | reverse complement strand
CCGCATCCACCGCCGCGCCGGCCTTGACCATCAGCATCACCCGCCGCGGCCGCGACAGGCTCTGCACGAAGGCGGCCAGGCTGGCATGGCCGGTGATGCGCTTGCCCGGGTGCGCGGCCACGAAGGTCTCGGTGGCGGCCGGCGTGCGGTTGTAGACGCTGACCGCGAAGCCCCGGCTCTCGACATTGAGCACCAGGTTCTGGCCCATCACGGCCAGGCCGATCAGGCCGAAGTCGTTCAGGCCGGTCGTCATGCGCTGGCGCCAGTGGTGGCGGCCGTGGCGGATTCGGCAGCGATGTGGCGCAGCGCGCGCTCGAACAGCTCGACCGGCTGGCCGCCGCTGATCAGGTGGCGGTCGTTGATGATGATGGCTGGCACCGAGCTGATGCCCTGCTGGTGGTAGAAGCCCTCGGCCTCGCGCACATCGTCGGCGAAGTCGTCGCCCGCCAGGATGCTGCGGGCTTGCTCGGCATCCAGCCCGGCCGTGGCCGCGGCGGCCAGCAGCACGCCATGGTCGCCGGGGCTCAGGCCATCGGTGAAGTAGGCCTTGAACAGCGCGTGCTTCAGGGCCCGTTGCCGGCCGGCATCCACCAGCCCGGCCCAGTGCAGCAGGCGGTGGGCGTCGAAGGTGTTGTAGATGCGCTTGCGCTGGCCCTGGCCGAAGGTGAAGCCCACGCTGGCGCCCCGCTGGCGGATGGCCTCGGCATTGGCGGCGATCTGCGCCGCGTCGATGCCGTACTTCTGCGACAGGTGCTCGACCGTGTCCTGACCCTCGGCGGGCATCTGCGGGTTCAGCTCGAAGGGCTGGAAGTGCAGCGTGGCCTGGATGTCGGGCGCCACCCGGTCCAGCGCCTGTTCCAGCGCGTTCAGGCCGATGGCGCACCAGGGGCAGGACACGTCGGACACGAAATCGATCTTCATGGGGGTCTCCTAAAGGTTTCTTCTCAAATCGGGGCCGACAGCATGCCTCAAGAAAACGCCGGGCCGCCCCAAGTTTTCTTGTCCCCCCACGGGGGGCAGGCCGGGCACAGGCCGGCCCTGGGGGCGCTCAGCCCGCCGCCAGCTGCAGCGCCAGCCGGTTGTGCCGCTCCAGCAGTGGCCCCAACTCGACGGTGGCCAGTTGGCCCTGGCGCACCACGACGCGGCCGTTGACGATGGTGTACGCCGCCTGCGCCGGGGCGCACAGCAGCAGGGCGGCCACCGGGTCGTGCACCGCACCGCCGGCAAAGCCCAGCGTGCGCAGGTCGAACAGCGCCAGGTCGGCGGCCATGCCCGGTGCCAGGTGGCCGATGTCGTCGCGGCCCAGCACGCGGGCGCCGCCGCGGGTGGCCACCTCCAGCATGGCGCGGGCCGTCATCTCGGCCGGACCGGTGTCGCAACCGAAGGGTTCGAGCGCCTTGCCCACCCGGGCCAGCAGCATCGCGGTGCGGGCCTCGCCCAGCAGGTGCGCGCCGTCGTTGCTGGCGCTGCCGTCCACGCCCAGGCCCACCGGCACGCCGGCGTCCAGCATGCGCCGCACCGGGGCGATGCCCGAGGCCAGCCGCATGTTGCTGCAGGGGCAATGGGCCACGCCGGTGCCGCTGGCGGCAAAGGCAGCGATGCCGGCCGGATCCAGCTTGGCGCAGTGCGCATGCCAGACGTCGTCGCCCAGCCAGCCGACGCTTTCGGCGTACTCGGTCGGCGTCATGCCGAACCTGGCGCGGCTGTAGGCCACGTCGTGGTCGTTCTCGGCCAAGTGGGTGTGCAAGCGCGTGCCCAGGCTGCGTGCCAGGGCGGCACTGTCCTTCATCAGACCGGTGCTGACCGAGAACGGCGAGCAGGGCGCGGCCACCACCCGCAGCATGGCATAGCGGCCGTGGTCGTGGTGCTGCTCGATCAGGCGCTGGGTGTCGGCCAGGATGGCCGCCTCGTCCTCGACCAGTCGGTCCGGCGGCAGGCCGCCGGCCGATTCGCCCACGCTCATGCTGCCGCGCGCGGCGTGGAAACGCATGCCGATCTGCGCCGCGGCTTCGATGCTGTCGTCCAGCCGCACGCCGTTGGGGTAGAGGTACAGGTGGTCGCTGCTGGTGGTGCAGCCCGACAGCAGCAGTTCGGCCATCGCCACCTGGGTGCTGACCTGCACCATCTCGGGCGTCAGGCCGGCCCAGATCGGGTACAGCGTCTTCAGCCAGGTGAACAGCTCGGCATCCTGCGCGGCCGGAATGGCCCGCGTCAGCGACTGGTACATGTGGTGGTGCGTGTTGACCAGGCCCGGCAGCACGGCGTGGCCGGCGGCGTCGATGGTGGCGTCGGCGGCGGTGCCAGGAGGCATTTCGCCAGCGGGCCAGATGGCTTCGACACGCGGGCCGCGCACCAGCAGGCTGCCGCCGCGCAGCTCGCGCCGCTGGTCGTCCATGGTCACGATGACCTCGGCGTTGGTGATCAGCAGGGTGGGTTCGGGCACGGCATGGGGCATGTGGAAACTACTTGCAAGAACAGTGCAAAGAAGGCCGAATCATCATCACATGAATGCACCGACCACCCTTGCGGATCCACAGGCATTGCTGCGTGCCTTGTACGCCCGTGCCGTCTCGCGCGCCCTGCCGGCCGATGTGACGGCCGCCCACCTGCCACCCCCGCCTGACCCCGCCAAGGGCCGCACCCTGGTGCTGGGCGCCGGCAAGGCCGGTGGCGCGATGGCTGCGGCGGTGGACGCGCTGTGGCCGGCCGATGCGCCGCTCAGTGGGCTGGTGGTGACGCGCTATGACCATGTGCCGCCGGCCTACCAGGCGCAGCCCGGCCGCATCACTGTGGTCGAGGCCCGCCATCCGGTGCCCGACGAGGCAGGGCGCCAGGCGGCGCAGCGCATCGTGGACCTGACGCGCGGCCTGACCGAACACGATCTGGTGCTGTGCCTGATCAGCGGTGGCGGATCGGCACTGCTGAGCCTGCCCGCGCCAGGCCTCGACTTCTCCGACAAGCAGGCCATCAACAGCGCGCTGCTCAAGAGCGGCGCGGCCATCGACGAAATGAACACCGTGCGCAAGCACCTGTCGGCCATCAAGGGCGGGCGGTTGGCGGCGCTGTGCGCGCCGGCGCGGTTGGTGACGCTGCTGATCAGCGACGTGCCGGGTGACGACCCGCAGGTGATTGCCAGCGGCCCCACCGTGCCCGATGCCAGCACCTGTGCCGACGCGCTGGCCATCCTGCGGCGCTACGGCATCGCCATCCCCGACGCCGCACGCGCCGGGCTGGAGAGCGGTGCTTTCGAGACGCCGAAGCCGGGCGACCCGTTGTTTGCCGGCCACCAGGTGCGCCTGATCGCCACGCCGCAGGACAGCCTGGAAGCCGCCGCCGCGCTGGCCCGCCAGCATGGCCTGGACGCCCACATCCTGAGCGACGCGATCGAGGGCGAGAGCCGCGAGGTGGGCAAGGTGCATGCGGCGCTGGCCCGGGCGGTGGCGCAGCGTGGCCAGCCATTCCAGCGGCCCTGCGTGATCCTCTCCGGCGGCGAGACCACGGTGACGGTGCGCGGCCAGGGTGGCCGCGGCGGCCGGGCCAGTGAGTTCCTGCTGGGCTGCGCCATCGCGCTGCAGGGCCAGGCCGGCGTGTGGGCCCTGTCGGCCGACACCGACGGCATCGACGGCATCGAAGACAACGCCGGCGCCGTGCTGGCGCCCGACACGCTGGCCCGGGCGGCGGCGCTGGGCATGAAGCCGGCCGACTTCCTGGACCGCAACGACGCCTACAGCGTCTTCAGCGCGCTGGGGGATCTGGTGGTGCCGGGGCCCACGTTCACCAACGTGAACGACTTTCGGGCGCTGCTGGTGATTTAGCCGGTCGGTTCCGCTGGATTTCTTTGGTCGATGCGCCTTGCTGGGGCTTTGCCTGTGCGTTGCAGCGCGCCGGCGAAGCAAACCGCAAGGCGCAACAACAGGGCAACGGCCCTTCTGGCTGTCGCTGCCGGGCGCCGCTACAGGCTGGCCGTGATGCCCCCATCCACGTACAGGATGTGCCCGCTGACAAAGCTGCTGGCCGCGCTGGCCAGAAAGACGGCCGCGCCGCCCAGTTCCTGCACCTCGCCCCAGCGGCCGGCGGGCGTGCGCTTGCACAGCCAGGCGCTGAAGGTCTCGTCGGCCACCAGGGCCTGGTTCAGTTCGGTCTTGAAGTAACCCGGCCCCAGGCCGTTGACCTGGATGCCGTGTTGGCCCAGGTCGATGGCCATGCCCTTGGTCAGCATCTTCACCGCGCCCTTGGTGGCGGCGTAGGGCGCGATGCCGGGGCGGCCCAGCTCGCTCTGCACCGAGCAGATGTTGATGATCTTGCCGGCCTTGCGCGGGATCATGCGCTGCGCCACCGCCCGACCGACGAAGAACACGCTGTCGAGGTTGGTGGTGGTGATCCTGTGCCAGGCGTCGGTGGGGAACTCGGCAAACGGCCCGCGGTGCTGCATGCCGGCGTTGTTGATGAGGATGTCGATGGGCCCGATGTCCGCCTCGATGGTGGCCACGCCGGCGTCCACCGCGGCGGCGTCGGTCACGTCGAAGGCCAGGGCGTCGGCGGTGATGCCCTGGGCGCGCAGCGCGTCGCGTGCGGCCATCAGCGCGTCGGCACCGCGGGCGTTGAGCACCACGCGGGCGCCCGCCTGGCCCAGCGCGGTGGCCAGGGCCAGGCCAATGCCCTTGCTGGCGCCGGTGATCAGGGCAATGCGGCCAGTCAGATCGAACAGGTTCAAGTGCGTCTCCTTCCCCTGCCGGGGCTGGTCATGAATCACCATATCATCACACCAAATCAACCCTCGATGGAGACGAACCGATGCGCTACCGCTGCATGTGCCTGGTGATCCACGCGCCCGATGACCTGCGGGTCGACGTGCAGGAGGCGTCCGACCCCGGCCCCGGCGAGGTGCTGGTGGCGGTGGGCTTCGGCGGCATCTGCGGGTCCGACCTGCACTACTTCCACCACGGTGGCTTCGGCACGGTGCGCATCAAGCGGCCGATGGTGCTGGGGCATGAGGTGGCCGGCACGGTGCGCGCCGTGGGCCCGGGCGTGACGGCGGTGCAGCCGGGCGACCGCGTGGCCGTCAATCCCAGCCGGCCCTGCGGCACCTGCGTGCACTGCCTGGAAGGCCTGCCCAACCAGTGCCTGGACATGCGCTTCTACGGCAGCGCGATGCG
>JAGOBT010000279.1 GCA_017999135.1 Burkholderiaceae bacterium | reverse complement strand
GCGGTGCTGCCGGTGGGCGGCATCACGCCTGAGAACCTGGCCGGCTGGCGTGCCGCCGGCGCGGCCGGCGCCGGCATCGGATCGGCGCTGTACAAGCCCGGCATGGCGGTGGCCGACGTGGCCGCCCAGGCCCGGCGCTTTGCCCAGGCCTGGCAGGCACTGGCGTGAGCGGCCCCGCGCCCGCCACCCGGGGCTTGCAGGCGCTGCTGCTGGGCACCGCCGCGGTGTGGGGCGCCAACCTGTCGGTGGTGAAACTGCTGCTGGTGCAGATGGAGCCGCTGCTGGTGTCGGTGCTGCGCATGCTGGTGGCGGCGGTGGCGGTGGCGGCGGTGGTGGCCTGGCGCCGCATGCCCTGGCCGCAGTTGTCGCGCCGGCAGTGGGGGGCGCTGGCCGGCTGCGCGTTCCTGATGGTCTACATCAACCAGATCTTCTTCGTCCACGGTGTGGCCGGCACCAATGCGGCCAATGCGGCGCTGATCATTGCGCTGAACCCGCTGGTCTCGTCGCTGCTGGCGGTGGTGCTGCTGGGCGACCGGCTGAGCCCGCCGCGCATCCTGGGCGTGGCGCTGGGCTTTGGCGGCGTGGCCGCGGTGGTGCTGCACCGGCCCGGCATGGCGCTGGGCGGTGCCGGGCTGGGCGACCTGCTGGTGCTGTGCTCGGTCACCACCTGGGTGCTGGGTGGCGTGATGGTGCAGCGCCTGGCGCGTGGCATCGACCCGCTGTTCATCAGCGCGGTGCTCAATGTCATCGGCACCGTGCTGCTGCTGCTGCATGTGGGGCTGCGGCCGTCGCCGCTGGTGTACGACGCCAGCCGCATCGACGGCATGACCGTGGTGCTGATCGGCGTGTCGGGCCTGCTGGCCACCGCGCTGGGCGGCATCGTCTGGAACCGCGCGCTGATGGTGCTGGGCGTGGCCCGCACCGCGCTGTATTCGTACTGGGTGCCGATCTTCGGCGTGCTGTTCGCGGTGCTGCTGCTCGGCGAGCCGCTGACGGTGTGGCACGGCGTGGGCCTGGCGGCGGTGCTGGCCGGCACCTGGCTGGGCACGCGCAGCCACTGACCGCGCCGCGGGCCCGTCGCCATCAGCGGCTGCCGGCCGGCCCCAGGAACGGGTTCACCAGCGTCAGCCCGCCCCAGCGCTGGCCATGCTGCAGATGGTCGGCATACAGCGTGCTGGCGCCGGCCTGGATGGCCGCCTGCACGGTGATGGCGTCACACAGCGGCAGGCGGAACAGGCCGGCCAGGTCCATGCCGGCGCGCAGCAGGGCGCTGTCGACCGGCACCACCTGCCAGTCGGCGCAGGCCAGCACCAGGGCCTGGGCCCGGTCGGGTGGCACGGCCTGTTCGGCCACCAGCCGCTGGTACAGATCGGCCAGGCCGGCAGCGCTGACCATGGCGCTGCCGGTCAGCGTGGCATGGGCCACCAGGCTGCGCGCACGCCCCATCTTGTCGGGTGCCTGGGCGTTGGTGCATTGCACCAGCACGCTGGCATCGAAGAACACGGCCACGATTCATCTCTTTACAAGCTCTCAACCCCGGGCGGCTGCCGGTCCGGCTGGCGCCACGCCATCAGCCGGCTGGCTGGCGGTGGCCGCGTCCATCAGCCGCAACAACTGCAATGCGGCAGCCTCGCGGTCGGCCACGGCGCCGTGGCTGCCGCCGTCCACGTACTGCTGCAGGAATTCGCGCACCTTGGCGCTGAGCGAGGTGCCCTCCTGGATGGCGCGCACCCGTGCCCGCCGGATCAGGTCTGCATCCACCGTCAATGTCAGGTTGGCCATGCCAACGCTCCCGTCGTTTCTGCCTCCGGCGGCCGCAGCCACCCCATGTGGCACCGGACCGCCCTTGCACAGACCGCACTCTGATGCATCTGATACGCATGGTGCGCGGGTTCACGTCCCCACGAACTGGCGATGGCGTACGGCCTTGCGCTGGATCAACGCCGGCGCTGCAGGAACGCCTGCATGTGCTGCTGCGGCTCGCCGGTGGTGAAGGCGCGGGCGAATTCGGCCACGCTTTGCTGGATGCTGGTTTCCAGCGGCAGGCGCTCCCAGTCGCGCAGCAGCCGCTTCTGCTGGCGCAGCACCTGCGGGCCCAGGCCGGCCAGCTGACGGGCGGTGGCCTGCACCGCAGCGTCCAGCGCCTCGGGCGCATGCACCTGGTGCAGCAGGTCGATGCGCAGGGCCTCGTCGGCGCCGATGGTCTCGCCGGTCAGCAGCAGCCAGGTGGCCGCCGACATGCCCACCCGCCGCGGCAGCATGGCCGCGTGGATGACCGACGGGATGCCCACCTTCACTTCGGGCATGCCGTACTGCGACTGGCTGCTGCCCAGCCGCAGGTCGCAGGCCAGCGCCGCTTCCAGCCCGCCGCCCAGGCACCAGCCGGCCAGCCGGGCGATCACCGGCACCGGGAACAGCCGGATCGCCTCGCACAGGTCTTTCAGCCGGGTGATGAAGGCGGCTGCGGTGTCGGGCGTCAGCAGGGCCATTTCGTGGATGTCGGCGCCGCCGATCCAGGCCTGGTCGTCGCGGCCGCGCAGCACCAGCACGCGCAGGCGCGGGTCATTGGCCAGTTGCTGCAGGGCGGCGGTGAGCGCGGTGATCTCGGGCGTGCCGATGATGTTCAGCGCCTTGCGGCCCGCGATGGTGAGCGTGGCAACGCCCTGGTCGTCGACGGCGATGGCGTGGCTGCTGGTCATGGGGCACTCATTCCTTGTAGTAGACGATCTGGTGGGTGCTGCACAGCAGGTGGCCCTGGGCGTTCCACAGCAGGCCAGTCTGGTCGAAGAACCCGTGGCGGAAGTTCAGCGCCCGTGCCTCGGCCAGCAGGTGGCCGCTGCCGCAGCTGGCCAGCTGGGCGCCGTCGGCATGGAAGTACACCGTCATCGACACCGTGCCCACCGGCACCCGGGTGGCGCGGCGCAGCCACACCCGCGGGAAGAACACGTCGGCCATGGCGGTGAGCGAGGCGAAGTCCAGCGGCCGCGGCGGGTCGTCGCGCAGCCACCAGCGGGTGAGGGTGTCGTCGGCGGTCTGGCCGTCCCACTGCTGCGGCAGATCTCCCTGCAGCGACCGCACCTCGTAGCGCGCGATCCAGGCCACCGGGCCGCCGCTGCGGTCGGACCGCGGCACGGCATCGGGTGCCGGAACCGCCGGCATGGGGGCGTCGCTGGCGCCCCAGGTGGGCCGGCGGGCGGCGGTCACCACGGTGGCGGTGGTGCTCACCTGCTCGCTGCCGTCGGCACCGGTCTGCACCAGGTCCACCCACCAGTGCTGGGTGCTGCGGTTGGTGCGGGCCGGCCGGGCGCGGGCGGTGAACGGCCCCTGGGTGACCGGGCCGGCGAAGTTGACGGTCAGCGACACCGGCTCGCCCAGCAGCTGCGGGTGCTGCAGCACCGCGTTCAGCGCCACCGCGGCGGTCAGGCCGCCGAAGGGGCCAACCATGTTCCAGTAGGCGGGATGGGTGGCGCCGCTGAAGGCGTCGGTGCCGGTGGGTGCCAGGGCGATGGCGGCGTCGAAGGGGTGGGGTGCGGACATGCGGCGCAGTGTGCCGGCCGGGCCGGCGTGCGGCTGTCCGGCAAGGGACGCGGCCGGCGGCGGTGGCGCTCATCGAGGCCGGCTGGTCTTGTCAAGTGGCCGCCGACGGGCCGTCGGGGGTGTTTGCGGGGCTGGCCCGGCCAGCCGGGAATACTGTATAAACCTTCAGGCCGCACCCCTTGCGGCGCATCAAGCCGCTGGCGGCCCGCTGCCCCACACTGTCGGGCCTGCCCGCACGCCAGGCCCTGAAAGACACCCGATGAGCAACCCGTCCTCCACCGGCACCTCCACCGCCTCCACCCGCGCCTCCGCCCGTGCCCGCGGCGCCGGCACCGCGCCGGCCGCCGCCCCCAGCCGCGCCAATCTGCCCCCCCAGGCCATCAGCGCCGAGGTGCTGGCCGAGAAGTACGCCAAGGGCGACGAGGCCACGCTGGACGACGTGCGCCAGCGCGTGGCCCGTGCCCTGGCCGAGGCCGAGCCGCCCGAGCAGCGCGCCGCCTGGGCCGCGAAGTTCCTGGACGCCCAGCGGCGCGGCTTCGTGCCGGCCGGGCGCATCAACTCGGCCGCCGGCACGCCGCTGGCGGCAACGCTGATCAACTGCTTCGTGCAGCCGGTGGGTGATTCGATCTCGCAGCCCGAAGAAGGCTTTGCCGGCATCTACACCGCCCTGACCGAGGCCGCCGAGACCATGCGCCGCGGTGGTGGCGTGGGTTATGACTTCTCCCGCATCCGCCCGCAGGGCGCCTGGGTGGCGCCCACGCAGAGCAGTGCCAGCGGCCCGGTCAGCTACATGCGGGTGTTCGACCGCAGCTGCGAGACGGTGGAGTCCGCCGGCAGCCGCCGTGGCGCGCAGATGGCGGTGCTGCGCTGCGACCACCCCGATGTCGAGGCCTTCATCCGCGCCAAGGATTCGGGCGACCTGCGCAACTTCAACATCTCGGTGGGCATCACCGACGACTTCATGCAGGCCGTGGCCGCCGATGGCGACTTCGCCCTGGTGCACAAGGCCGAACCCGGCCCCACGCTGAAGGCGGCGGGCGCGAAGCAGCGCGCCGACGGCCTGTGGGTCTACCGCACGCTGCGCGCCCGCACGCTGTGGGACCAGATCATGCGCAGCACCTACGACCATGCCGAGCCGGGCGTGCTGTTCCTCGACCGCATCAACAACGACAACAACCTGGGGTATTGCGAGACGATTGCGGCGACCAACCCGTGCGCTGAGCAACCGCTTCCGCCTTACGGCTGCTGCTGCCTCGGCAGCGTCGACCTCACGCACTTCGTGCAGCGGCCGTTCGAGCCCGATGCCGACTTCGACGACGCCGGCTTTGCCCAGGTGTGCGCGGTGGCCACCCGCATGCTGGACAACGTGCTCGACGTCACGGTCTGGCCGCTGCCGCAGCAGCAGGCCGAGGCCCGTGCCAAGCGCCGCGTCGGCCTGGGCTTCACCGGCCTGGGCGATGCGCTGGTGATGCTGGGCCTGCGCTACGACACCGCGCCGGCCCGCGCCATGGCCGCCCGCATCTCGGCCGTGATGCGCGACGCCGCCTACGGCGCCAGCGCCGACCTGGCCGCCGAGCGCGGCGCCTTCCCGCTGTTCAATGCCGACCTGTACTTGTCACGCGGGGCGTTCGC
>JAGOBT010000278.1 GCA_017999135.1 Burkholderiaceae bacterium | reverse complement strand
GCGCGTGGCCGATGGCGATGTCGACACCGACAGGCTGGTGGCCGCGCTGGCCGATGGCCAGCCCCTGCGCCATGTGCCGCGCCTGCCGGTGTGGACGCTGCGCCACGGCCTGCAGGTGCTGGTCGACCAGGGCCCGGCGATGCAGCCCTGGCACGCCGATGTGGACCAGCTGCTGGGCCTGCTGGAACGCCTGCTGGGCGAGGCCCAGCTGCAGGTGCTGGGCTTCGACGGCGAACCGCTGCAGGGCTGCCGCCACCCGGGCACCGGCGAAACGATGCGCTGGCCGGCGCCGCCGCCGGGCGCCGCCGTGCTGCTGCTCTCCGACCTGGGCATCACCCGCCTGCCCGGCCGGCCGCGGCCACAGGCGGCCCGGCACTGGCAGGGTTTTGCCCGCGCCGCCGCCCAGGCCGGCGCGGCCGTGCGGGTGCTGGTGCCGCAGGCGCCGTCGCGCTGGCCGGTCGGCCTGCCTGTGCCGCTGCGCCTGCTGTGGTGGGACCGGCGCACCACCGTGGCAGCCGTGCGGCGCCTGCTGTCCGCATGAGGCGGATGCCCATGTCCACCACACAACCCACCGCCAAACCACCCCGCAGCGCCGCGGACCGCGCCGCCGAGCGCCTGGACGCCTGGGCACGCCAGCACCCGCAGGCGGCAGCGCTGGCGCGGCTGGCGTCGCTGGCGGTGCGGGTCGACGCCAGCCTGCTGCGCCGGCTGCGGCTGCAGCTGCTGCCGCGCGCCGAGCCCGGCATCGAGGCCGACCTGTGGTTTGCCGGCCTGCACGCGGCCCAGGGCGGTGGCAGCCTGGTGTTCGACGCGGCGGTGCTGCAGCTGCTGCGCACCCAGTTGTGCCAGGCCAGCGCCGCACCCGGCCAGCCGCAGCCGCTGCAGGCGGCCTGGGACATCACCCGCGGCCTGCATGCTGCTTGGCCCGAGGCGCTGCGCATCGAAGAAGAGATCACCTTCCTGGCCTTGCAGGGCGGCGCCGGCGCGCCGGCTGCCATGGGCCAGGCGCTGCAGCCCGCCCTGGCCGCCATGGCCAGCGGCGGCGATGCCCGTGCACTGGAAGTGGCGCGCTGGGCCCAACGCGCCATGCCGCGCCTGCCCGACGCGGCGCGGCAGCACCCGGCCGTGCTGGCCCTGTGGCTGGGCGCGCTGGTGCGCCTGGGCGCCACCAGCGGCCCGTTACCCGCCACCGGGCCAGCAGGCCTGCCACCTGATCTGCGCTGGCTGCTGCCCGCCGACACCGGTACTGCACCACTGCGCGTGGCCTGCCAGCCACTTGCCGACGGCCTGCGCCTGTGGCCCCTGGCCGACGGCGCGGCCGATGCGGCGCAGCAGATCACCCTGCCCGCCGCGCTGGCCCCGCTGCTGGCCGTCGTCAGCCACGATGGCCCGGACCACGCGCAGCACCGGACCGTGCTGCTGCAGGGCGACACCACCGTGCCGCTGCCGCCGGGCTGGCAGCAGGCCACGCTGCACAACCTGGCGGGCCAGCGCTGGCAGTTGCAGCGGCAGGCGGGCGGCACAACAAACGCCTTGCCGCCGCTGGCCTGGCAACAAGTGCGTGTGCAGGTGCTGGGGCCGAAGGGGCCGGTGGGCCTGGGCTGCTTCGTGTCACCGACCGAGGTGGTCACCGTGGTGGATGTGCTGCCACGGACGTTGGTGGACGCCATGCGCGGGCCCGATGACCGCCGCACCTGGGCAGGCAGCGGGACGGCCCTGCCGTTCGGCCAGCCGTTGCCGGAGCAGGAAAACGCGGCCAACCAGCCGGTGCGCCTGATGCTTCAGGTCCATGGTGGCGTGCAGCGCGAACAGATGGCGCAGCTGGCAGCCTTGGACCTGTATTCGTCTCTGGCATTGCTGACGCTGCAGCGTCCGTTCGCTGGCGCGGCAGTCGCCCCGCTGCAATTGATCCGGCCCGCGCCAGGCGCCCCGGTGTGGACGGTGCCGGGGCTAGGGGGACAGACGGGCCAGTGGGCCGGCCAGGTGCAGCCCGACGCCCGCCTCGACCGCCTGCCCGAGGGGCGTTTGCCTCCCGACACCCTGGCCCAGCCATTTGCCATGAAGCTACCGCAGCCCCACGGCGCGTTGGCGGGCATGGCAGGGGCACCGATGTTCGAGGGCCACCAACTGGTCGGCTTGGCCGATCTGTCGCGCGCCGACCCCGATGGCAGCACCGTATGGGCAGTGCCGGCGGCTGCGATCCACCGCTTCCTGGCCTGGGCCCGTCGGTCCGAAGCCGAGGCGCCGCGGGTGTTGCTGCACCACCCGGTCGACGATCCGTACGGCAAGGGGGCAGAGATGGACGAACGCGCGGCGCAGCGCCTGGCGCGTGCGGCGTGGCGGGCGCGCTTGCACCTGATGCCAGGGGCTGACGGCGCCTACACACTGCGCAGCGCCCGCGAGCAAGGCGCCGACGGCGTGGATGATCCCGCCTTGATGCCGAGCCTGGACGCCGCGATCCGACTCGTGACCCCGGTCACCCGGGATGGCGCCGACGAGCCTGGACGCACACGTCTGCTGGCGCTGGCCGCACGCCGCTGGGCCAACCCAGGCTTCCCTCTGCTGAACTTCGGCTTCCGGATGCGCAGCGAGCGGCAGCCGCTGCCCGTCCCGCTGCGCGGCAGCCTGCTGCAGCCCATCGAGACCCCGGGGCCGGAGGAACTGGCGCGCCAGTTGCTGGACGCCGCCGACCCGGTGCCTGACGGTGGGGCCGGCCCAGACGATGGTCGCGCCGTGCTGAAGGAGATGCTCGAAACAGCGGCCCGGCCGTTTCTGCCGCGCACGTCGGCGCTGGACGCGGTGTGGCAGGCCGCCGTGGCGCACGACCTGCCCGCCGCGGTCGACCTGGTCACGCGTGCCTGGCGCAGTTCGTCGCGCCTGCCAGCCGCCGTCGCCGCCGACCTGCTGGCGCAGGCTGCCCTGCCGTTGCCGGACAACAGCTTCGTGCCGACACTGCGTGGGGCAGCACCCGGCGCCTGGGCAGTCAATGCCATGCCGCTGCAGCTGGGCCGCTTGCTGGTGGCGCGTGCCCACATCGGCCGCCCCGCGCCAGCCTGCGTGCTGGTGCGTGACCAGGTCTGGGCGGGTGAAGCCTCGGCGCAGGCGGTGGAGCAGCACCTGCACACCACGCTGGCAGCGGCGCTCGACTGCAGGCCCGACGAGGCGGCCTTGCTCGCCGACCGCTTGGCCTTGCCGGTGTGGATGCTGGTGGCCACGCGGCCGCTGCCTGATGCGTCCACCCTGCAGGCCCTGCGGAGCGCGCTGCCGAACGCCCGCTTCCTGTTCCTGGCCGGGCCGCAGCCCGACTTCGACGCGGCGGCAAACGCCGCGGGCATCACGCCCCTGCCGGCCATCGCCGACCGGGCCGACCTGGCCTGGATGCACGGCTACAAGCGGCTGATGGACTGGGCCCAGCCCCGTCAGCGCGCCAGCGCGCCGGCCGGCCCCAAGCGCAAGACACGCGCCAAGTAGACTGGAACCACGCCCTCTGCCACCCCGCCGGAAACGTCCGCGATGTCCCATCTCACCACTCCGCCCGCCGCCGTGCACTTCGGCCGCATCGCCCCCCAGCTGCTGGTGGCCGACCTGCCACGCGCGCTGGCCTTCTACAGCGGCGTGCTGGGCTTTCACAACGTGTTCCAGAACGGCCAGCCGGTGGCCTTCGTCATCCTGGAACGCGAGGGCGCCGAATTGCACCTGCAGTTGGAGCCGCAGCACTGCGGCGGCGCACACAACCTGGCCCACCTGATGGTCAACGACGCCGCCGCGCTGCACGACCACCTGGTGGCCCACGGCACGCCCATCGTCAAGGCGATGCGCGATGCCGACTACCGGATGCGCACCTTCGTGTTTGCCGACCCCGACGGCAACCGCATCGACGTCGGCCAGGACCTGTGACCCGCCCCATGCCGCAACTGCGCCGCACCCCCGCTCCCGCGCCAGAACCCGCGGCCCCCACTGGCCGCCCGGCGTACCAGAAGTTCGACGTGGTGGCGCGCAAGAGCGGCATCGACGGCTTCGGCGCCTTTGCCGCCGAGGCCATCCCGCCGCACCGCAAGATCGGCGAGATCCGCGGCGAGAGCATCAGCGTCAGCGAGGCGCGGCGCCGTGCCGCCGGCAAGGCCCGCATCATGATCGTGGAGGTGTCGGAAAAGAAGGCCATCGACGCCAGCCAGAGCAGCGACCCGATGCGCTTCACCAACCACAGCTGCGCGCCCAATGCCCGGCTGCAGATCCGCGACGGCCGGGTCGAGTTCTACGCGATCCAGCCCATCGCCGTGGGCGAGGAGATCACGGTGAACTACGGCGAGACCCACCACGAAGGCACGCTGGCCTGCCGCTGCGGCGCGCCAGGCTGCGTCGGCTGGCTGTAGCCGTTCAGACCTGCTGCAGCGCCCGCGCGATGCGGTCGCGTGCCACCTTGGGCTTGGGCACACGGATGTCGAACCAGCGCCGCACGTCCAGGTCCAGCCCGATGCCGTGCATGTAGTTGTACAGCGCCTTCTTCAGGCCGATGCCCAGTGCGGTGTGGTCGGTGCCTGTGGGGTCGATGAAGCCGATGTCGTTCTTGGCGAACGTCACCGGCGGCAGCGGCAGCAGCTGCACGCCGTAGTCCTGAGGCGCCTGGCCCACCGGTGAATGCACCGTGGTCGAGAAGCGGTGCCAGAAGCCGCTCTGGATGCAGCCTTCGGCAAACAGCTGGCGCACGTATTCCAGCGCGTCCACCGTGTCCTGCACCGTCTGGGTGGGGAAGCCGTACATCAGATAGGCATGCACCAGGATGCCGGCGTCGCTGAAGCCCTTGGTCACCCGCGCCACCTGGTCGACCGACACACCCTTCTTCATCAGTGCCAGCAGGCGGTCGCTGGCCACTTCCAGCCCGCCACTGATGGCGATGCAGCCGCTGTCGGCCAGCTGCTGGCACAGATCGGGGGTGAAGCTCTTCTCGAAACGGATGTTGCCCCACCAGCTGATGCCCAGCTGGCGGCGCTGCAGTTCGGCGGCCAGGGCCTTCAGGCTCTTGGGCGGCGCGGCCTCGTCGACGAAATGGAAGCCGGTCTGGCCGGTCTCGGCCACGATGGCGGCGATGCGGTCGCACAGGGTCTCGGCGGTGGCGGCGTCGTAGCGGGCGATGTAGTCCAGGCTGACATCGCAGAAGCTGCACTTCTTCCAGTAGCAGCCG
>JAGOBT010000277.1 GCA_017999135.1 Burkholderiaceae bacterium | reverse complement strand
CCGCCCGACAGTGCAGCTGGGACCGGATCCGTGCCTGCATCGCAAGCGGCCAGATCATTGTTCATGCTGTAGCAGATCTCAACACCCTTCTTGTGGTTGCCGGCGCCGCCGATGACTTCGGTGTACGCCGCCTTCTTCATGTACGACTGGTACGCCGGCAGGGCCACGGCAGCCAGGATGCCGATGATCGCGACGACGATCATCAGTTCGATGAGGGTGAAACCTTGTTGAGCGCGCTTCATGGCAGAGTCTCCAAGCAGAAAGTGAAGGGGTGGGGGGACAACGCTTGAACAAGTGCACGCCGCGTGCCAGGGCCGGAATTGCTGTCATGCCCCCTGACGCATGACATTCCGCACGGTTGGCCGGCCCCACCTGCCGCGTTGTGTCACCTGCTGGCGGCCCGGGGTGACAAAAAACGTCACCCCTGACGCTTCACGCCAGCGGCATGACCTGGCCGGCGACCAGCGCGCGCACCGGGTGGCGCGCATCGAGGGCGTTGATCTCGGCCATCACCGCGTCCAGCTCGCCCGGCTTGATGTGGGTGATGAACACCTCGGCGCCATGCTGCAGCTGCTGCAGCTCGCGGCCCAGCGCAGCCGGGTGCAGATGGCGGCTGACGCTGGCCAGCGCCGCTTCGTCATTGCGGAAGGCGGTTTCGATCACCAGGCTGGCCACCGGCAGGCTGGCCAGGCGCTGCCACAGCGCCGGGTTGGGGGCAGTGTCGCCGGTGAACACCCAGCTGCCCCGGTCGCCCAGCACGGCAAAGCCCACGGCCGGCACGGTGTGCAGGGCGGGCAGCACCTCGATGCGGCGCGCTCCCAGCTGCAGTACATCGCCGGTCTGGAAGGCCTGCAGCCGCAGGATCGGCTGGTCCGTGGTGGGCAGGCGGGTGAAGTCGGGCCAGATGGCCCCGTTGAAGATGTGCCGGCGCAGCGTGTCCAGCGTGGCCGGCAGCGCGTGCACGGTGATGGGCGGGCGCTCGGCGCTGCGGCAGCGCATCACGCTGTCGGCCAGCAAGGGCACGCCCAGCACATGGTCGAGGTGCGAGTGGCTCAGCAGGATGTGGTCGATGCGCGCCAGTTCATCCAGCGTGAGGTCGCCCACGCCGGTGCCGGCATCGATCAGGATGTCATCGTCCAGCAGGAAGGCCGTGGTGCGACAACCCGCGGCAATGGAGCCAGAACAACCGAGGACACGGATGGGCATGAACAAGGGGTGCCGGCAGCGCCGGCCTGGCGGTGGAGGGCACAGGCCGGTGCCGCCCGTCCGGCGGCCAAAGCACTGTCACGAACCTGCATGGTGCAGGGCCGGCTGGTGGCTGGCAAGCCAGCGCCCTGGGATTTCGCCACGCCACCCCCCAGGGCTGCGTGCCGCCGGTTCCAGAGTGTGAACTTGGTCACGGCGTGTCGGGCACACGCCTTCTGGCCCATCTGGCCCATCTGGCACACGCCGGGCCAGGGCGGCCGCCCGGACCGCCCGTGGGCCGCCTGCGCCTGTGGTCAGGCGTGCACGAACTGCATCTGCGTGCCGGCCAGTTCGATCAGGTCGCCGTTGGACAGCGGTGCGGTGTCGGTCACCAGGGCCACGCCGTTGATGCTGGGGCGCAGCGCCCCTTCCACATGGGCCAGCACATAGCCGTTGGGCCGCTTGGTGATCGATGCCACCTGCACACCCGGCTTGCCCACGGTGGTGACCACCTTGGTGAGCGTGACCGACTTGCCAGCGGCAGCGCCGCTGAGCACCTTGATCGATGCGGCCAGGGCCATGGCGGCCGCCGGTGCCGGCTGCTGCCCCAGCGCGGGCAGGCTGGGCATGGGCGATGTCTGGTTGTAGGGCGTGTGCGGCACGCCGGAGCCCATGCCCACGCCGCCACCCTGGCGCATGATCATGGTCTTCTCGTAGTCGTTGCCCTCTTCGACCAGGTACTTGATCTTGTACTTGCCGATCTCGACCGTGTCGTTGTGGGCGAGCATCTGTTTCTTGATCGCCTTGCCGTTGATGTAGGTGCCGTTGGTGCTGTTCAGGTCTTCGATGAAGACGTCATTGCCCAGCATCTGCAGCACGGCATGCTCGCCGCTGACGGCGAGGTTGTCGATCACGATGTCGTTGTAGGGGCGGCGGCCCAGGGTGGTCTTGTCCTTGGTGATCTGCACGTCCTTGATCACCACGCCGTCGAGAGACACCACCAGCTTGCCCATGCTTGCCCTTCTTGTCTGTCTGCCCCGGAGTGTTCTGCGGCTGCCGGCGCGCCGGTTGTGCCGGCGCTGACTGCAGGTGATGTCAGCGCCCGAACTTCCACCATGGCCGCGCGGCCCCTGTCGGGCCTCCTGCCACGCGGACGAGTATCAACGCAATGTTATCCTTTCCACCTGCTTCATTGGCGGCGTCGATCAATGCCTGCCCCGCACTGGGGAGGGAATCGTTGGTTTGCAGCAGGCGCGCCATCATGGCGTCGTCCAGCATGTCGGACAACCCGTCCGAGCACATCAGGTAGGTGTCGCCCGCCTGCACTTCATGCAGGTGGGTTTCGAGCAGCACGGTGTCTTCCACGCCCACCGCCCGCGTGACGAGGTTCTTGTTGGCCGAAAACGCCGCCTGCTCGGGGGTGATCAGGCCGGCGTCGATCTGTTCCTGCAGCAGCGAGTGGTCACGCGTGATCTGCACCAACTGGCCACCGCGCCAGCGGTAGGCACGTGAATCACCCACATGCCCCAGGCGCAGCTGGTTGTCGCGGAACACCGCCACCACCAAGGTGGTGCCCATGCCGGCGTACTGCGGGTTGGCATTGGCGGCATTGAAGATGGCCCGGTTGGCGTTGTCCACGCAGATGTCCATCGCGCGGCGCACTTCCACGTCGGTGGCGCGGCTGGCGGCTTCGGACAACCAGCGGCCCAGCTCGGTCTTGATGAACGAGGTGGCCATGCCGCTGGCCACTTCACCGGCGTTGTAGCCCCCCATGCCGTCGGCCAGCACGGCCAGGGCGCTGGCCTCGTCGACGGCGACCGAATCCTCGTTGTTGCTGCGCGCACGGCCGGTGTCCACGGCGTGGAAGAACTCGAAAGTCATGCTGGGCGCTGCGGGGCTGGGGTTGGATGGGGCAAAACCGAGACGGGATTGTGCATCGGAACCCGCCCGCTCCGGCTCACAGCCCGGTGGATGCAGACGGCGCCAGCAGGCGCGTCATCAAGGCGGCCAGGCCGGCCACCGACGCTGCCCACGTCTCCAGATTGGCGGGCCGGTCGGCTGGCTCGCGGGCCAGCAACTGTTCCACCGCTGCGACGACAGTGGCCGGCAGGTCGGGCCGCAGGCGCGACAGCGCCGCCGGCGGCTGCTGCGCGGTGGCCTGCAGCAGGTCGCCCAGGGTGGCGGCCTGGTGCGGGCGCCGGCCGGCCAGGAGCTCGAACAGCATCACGCCCAGTGCATAGGTGTCGGTGGCGGGGCTGGCAGGCGCGCCGGCCAGTTGCTCAGGCGCCATGTAGGCCGGCGTGCCCAGTGTCATGCCGGTGCGGGTGAGTGCAGCGTCTTCCTGCCGCGCCACGCCGAAGTCGGCCAGCTTGACCTGGCCTGCCGCCAGGTTGACCAGCACGTTGGCGGGCTTGAGATCCCGGTGCACGACACCCTGGGCGTGGGCGTGCGCCAGCGCCGCCCCGACCCTGGCGCCGATGCGCAGCACCAGGTTCTCGGGCAGCAGCAGGTGGCGCTGGGTGTAACGGCTCAGGTCGACGCCGCGCACCCGCTCCATGGCCAGCCAGGCCTGCATGCCTTGCAGGCCCGCCTCGTAGACGGCGACGATGTCGGGGTGATCCAGCCGGCGCGCCAGTTCGGCTTCCCGGTGCAGGCGCGCCACCCACTCGTCGCGCTGGCCGGGTGCCAGCGCGTCGGGCAGGCGGATCAGCTTGACGGCCACCTGCCGGCCGGTGCGCAGATCGTCGGCCTCGACAACCTGGCTGCCGCCCCCTTCGCCCAGCACGGTGCCCAGCCGGTAGCGGTTGTTCAGCAGGGGTTGGCCCGATGGGGCCGGCGGATCAGGCGGCTGGCGCCGCAGCGAAAACCAGGACATGGGGCCTCCTTGAAGGCCCGTCTGTGCAGGCTCCGCATTGACCTTATCACGCGCCCGGCGCCGTGGCGACCCGGGCCGGCCGGCTTGCACGCCAGCGTTTGAGGCCGATCAGGCGGCGGCTGCCGGTGCCTGCCGCCGTTTGAGCCACATCCCCAGGGCCAGCACCAGCAGCGCGCCCGCCACCCCGGCCCCATAGCGCACGCTGGCGATGGCTTCGCCCGGTCCTGCCTGCGGAATGAAGCCGGCGGCCGCGGGGTCGCCCACAGCCATCGTGCCGGCGATCCAGCCCAGCAACATGCCACCGATGGTGATGACGACCGGAAAGCGGTCCATCAGCTTGATGACGAACTGGCTGCCCCAGACGATGATGGGGATGCTGACCAGCAGGCCGAAGATCACCAGCGGCATCTTGTGGTCGCCGCCAGCGCTTTCCGCAGCGCCGGCGATGGCGATCACGTTGTCGACGCTCATCACCAGGTCGGCCACGATCACGGTGCGCACGGCCGCCCACAGCTTGTCGGAACCTTCGACATCCCCGTGGCCGTCTTCGTCGCCGGGCGCCAGCAGCTTGACCCCGATCCACACCAGCAGGATGGCGCCGACGAGCTTGAGGTACGGAATTGACAGCAGCGTGAGGGCGAAGAAGATCAGCACGACCCGCAGCAGGATGGCGCCGACCGTGCCCCAGAGGATGCCCTGGGTGCGCTGCGCCGGCGGCAGTTTGCGACAGGCCAGCGCGATGACGACGGCATTGTCGCCACCCAGCAGGATGTCGATCATGATGATCTGGCCGACGGCGATCCAGAAGTCGGCGTGCATGAACTGTTCCATGGAGGTCCCCTCTCTCGTGTGCGCCGGCAGTGTAGGCGGCGGGTGCGCGCGCCAGCCTGCGGCTTCTACATAGGCGGTCGCCCGCTGGCGACCCGAAATGCAACAGGCCGCCCGTGACGGCGGCCTGCCAGGCAGATCCGGCGCAGCCGGCCGGGATCAGGCCTTGGCGATCAGCCCCTTGAGCAGCCGCCCCATTTCGCTGGGGTTGCGGGTGATGGTGAAGCCGCACTCTTCCATGATGGCGAGCTTGGCGTCTGCCGTGTCGGCGCCGCCGCTGATCAGCGCGCCGGCGTGGCCCATGCG
>JAGOBT010000276.1 GCA_017999135.1 Burkholderiaceae bacterium | reverse complement strand
CCAGCGTGGCACTGCGCAGCCCGTTCAAGGTGGATGTGGTCAAGGACCGCGGCGCGCTGGCGCGTGTGGTGCAGGACGGCGCGGTCGAGAACGTCTACCGCCTGCAGATCATGAACCGCACCGAAGGCACGGTGACCTATGGTGTGGCGGCATCCGGCATCGACGGCCTGGAGGTGCTGGCGCCGCCGGTCAGCGCCGGCCCGGCTGCCGTGGCGTCGGTCTCGGTGCGCCTGCGCCTGCCATGGGCTGCGGCACAAGGGCTTGCCGGCCGGTCGGTGCCGGTGGTGTTCGAAGTCACCGGCGCCGGGCCCGACACAGGTGCCGCTGCGGCCCTGTTCGCCCCACAGGTCGAGCAGTCGACCTTCTTCGTGCCACGCCAGTGACCACCGCCGCCAGCCTGCGGCAGGTTGGTGACCTGCTCAGCGATGCCGGGCGAAGAAGTCCATCACCCGAGCGGCCAGTTCGCCCTTGCGGTCGCAGGCCGCAAAGTCATGGCCCGCCCTGGGCAGCACCGTCATCGTCAGCGCAACATCGATGCCGCGCGCCTGGCCAGCGCTGCGCACGGCATCGGACCAGTTGCGCGCACGCGCCAGCCGGTGCGCGCCTTGCACCGACGCCAGCTGCGGCTCGTCGCGCAGATGCGCGTCGGTCGCCGTGTCGCGCTCGCCCACCCACAGCGCCATCGGCAGTCTGAGGAAGTGCGCCAGATCGATGGGCGCCCCGAGTCTGTCCTGCGCATCCGCCAGGCCCAGCGGCCACGCCTGCTGTGGGTCTGGCCATGTGTACCAGCCGGCCGCCCCGATGGCCAGCGCCGCCGTTCTCTGTGGATGGCACATCGCGAAGCGGTGCACGAACTGTGCGCCACCCGAGTGGCCAAACAGGAAGAGCCGGCCGGCGTCGATGCCATGGCGTGGGGCCGCTGCATCCAGCGCGGCCAGCAGGCTCAGGTCGGAGCGCGTCCCACGACGCGGGTGCAGCAGTTGCTGGTAGCGGCGGTGCTGCCGTTCATCGAACAAGGGCACGGCCAGCGCAAAGCCCAGACGCGCCGCAAGCGGTGCAAAGGCGTTCAGCTGATCCAGCGGCTGGCGGGTGTAGCCATGCACGCAGACCGCCAGGGGCATGGGCCGCGCCTCACCCTCCGGCTTCAGCAGCAGGATGAGCGGGCCGCCTGCCTGCGTCGGCTCGATGAACTGCAGCCTGTGCTCGCCAGACGCCTCGCCAGGGCGCTGCAAGGCTGTCAAGGTGCCGTTCATGCGTCATCCCCCGAGATGAGCCGCAAGGGCACCGGCGCCGCCAGCAGGCCTTCCACACCGCCCAGGTCCCAGCGCTCGTCGGCCATGGCGGCCAGCTGGCGATCATGGGTGCTGAAGAGGATGGTGCCGGCGTGGGCATCGCGCAGCCTGGCAAACGCGGCCATGCGGTCCGCGCCGTCCAGCAGGTGCTCCAGATCGTCGACCAGCAACAGGGCTGGGCGGCCGACCAGGGCCCGTGCCAGCACCAGCGCCCGGCGCTGGCTGCCGCTGAGATTGCTGCCACCATCGCGCACACGCAGTGCGGTCGCCGCAGCGTCCAGCGCACCCGGCCAACCGGCGGCCCAGGCCGCCGTCTGCAGTTCCTGCGGCGTGGCGCCACGGCGGCGATAGCGCAGGTTGCTGTCCACCGTGCCACGCAGAACGGCAGTGTCACTGCCGACATGGCTCACCCGGCGCGAGAACTCGCGCAGCCCGATGTCGGCCAGCCTCCGATCTCCCAGTTCGACCTCACCCACCACCAAGGGGCGCAGGCGCGCCAGTGTTTCCAGCAGGGCGGTCTTGCCGCTGCCCGGTTGCCCCACCAGGGCGATGCAGCGGCCATGGGGCACCTCGGCGGCCAGTGCATGCCCCGGCCGCCTGGGCAGTGGCAGGCCTGCCAGGCGCAGCACCAGTGCCTTCGGCAACGGCGCGCTGCGCGGCGGCGGCATGGGCTCGGCGTCGGCCAGGTACTCGGCGATCCGGTCCTTGGCAACGTCGGCCGCCACGTACTTCTCCAGTGAACGACCCACATGCCGCAGCGGCGTGGTCAGCAAGGCGATCAGCCCCAGGGCGCCCACCAGCGTGCCAATGCCCTGGAACTGCGACAGCCAGCCGCCTGCGCCTGAGGCCCCCAGGCTCCAGGCCGTGATCACCGACAGCGACAGACCGCTCAACGACAGTTCGATCCACCAGCGGTGGCGGCCCTTGGCCTGCGAGCGCGCCACATTGGCATCGGCCAGCCGGTCCAGCTGTCGATGCAGGCGGCCGCGCTCGCGCTGCGACTGTGCAGCGGCCTGCATCACCGGCACCGCCGCGATGCGGTCATGCACATTGGCTGCCAGGTAGGCCTGCCGCAGGCGTGCGTCGCGCACCCGCTGCGCCAGCGGCGGCAGTGTCAGCGCCATGCCCATGCCACCCAACGCAAACCACACCCCCGCCAGCACCGCCAGGGGCGGCGCCAGCAGGCCCAGGCCGATCAACAAGGCAACGCCCGACATGGCGGCAGCGGCCAGCCCCGGGGCCCCCTGGGCCGCCCAGTCACGCAGGGCCTGCGCGTCGCCCATGAAGCGCAACATCACGGCACCCCGGCTGCGCCGTTGCCGACCGCTGGACGAGAGCGTGGCCAAGGTGTCGAACATGGCCAGGCGCACTTCGCGGATGTAGTCCTGGGCCAGGCGCTCGCCGAGCACCAGCTTCCACCATCCCAGCGTGGCAACGCCGATGAATGCGGCCGCGGTGGCCGCCAGGAACCACCACGCCACGCCTGCCACGCCCTGGCCCTGCATGACGCTGTCGAGGGTGTGCCGCGCCGAGAAGGCCGCCACCACGATCAGCCCCGCCTGGAACAGCGCGCCCAGCACCAGCGTGATCAGCCTCCAGCGCCTGCCGCCCGCTGCCAGCCGCGGGACGATCTGGCGCGCCGCCGGGCTGGCAGTGCCCCCGTCTTCACCGTCGCCGGCGTCGTCCCAGGCATCGGCTTCATCGCCCTGGGGCATGGCATCGGCATGGGGGTCGCGCACCCGGCCCCGGGACGGCGGGCGGGGCGGCACAGGTGGCAGGGTCACGCCGCCTCCAGGCTCAGGGCGCTGCGCTCGGCACGGGCCAGGATGTCGCGCACCGCGCCCGGGTCACGCAGGCTCTCCAGCCCCAGGGCCTGGATGCCGGTGGCCGAGGTGGCCTCTGCCGTCGACAGCGGCGAACGGGTCATGGCACCGCTCAGCGCCAGCAGCGGCAGCTGATGGTGGCGCAGCCACTCGGCACCGGCGATGGCACCCATCGCTTCGCCGCTGCTGAAGATGCAGCCGTCCACCCGCTGCCGGAACTTCTCGGACCGCAGCAGTGCCGCGGTCTCCTGCTGCAGCAGTCCATCCGCCACTTCGAGCACCAGCACGTCCACGGCCTGGGCGTGCATCTGGGCCTGCACGGTGTACAGAATGCCCAGCAGCTGGTCCAGCCCCAGCCCGAACGTGGACGCGAAGCCACAATCGGTGAAGTCCAGCACCCAGTCTGCGCCGGCATCGCGCAGCAGGCCGGGGTCGTTGCCTGAACCGGTGCCCGTGATCTTGGCAGCGCCCACCCGCTGGCCCGCGCGCTTCAGGCCGTTGATCAGGTGTGCGGCCGACGTGGTCTTGCCGGCGTTCATCGACGTGCCCAGCGAGGCCAGCGTCAGCGGCCGCTGGCCCTGGGCCGTGCCCGGCGGCAGTGCCGTGCGCAGCAGGTTGACGCGCTGGTCTGCAGCATCGAGCACCAGCCCCAGCGGCCGCAGTTCGGTGGGTGCGGGGGTCCCGGCGCGGCGCGACACCACCTCGGCGGCCACACCGCCGCTGGCCGCCAGATGGCAAAGGCCCAAGCTGTCGGGCACACGCGCCTCGAACTGGTCAGGCGCATAGCGCGCTGCGTAGGCCACCAGCACCTCATCGCCCACAAACAGCGTGGACCGGCGGCTGTCGGTCAGTTCCAGCGCCGGGTGCTTGCCGATGCGTTCAATCCGCGCCAGCACCAGGTCACCGGGCTGCGGCACCGCTGTGGGGTCGGTCCACAGCGATGACAGTTCCGAGACAGCGATTCGCCGCGTGTTGTAGCTGCGCTTGACCATGGCCAGGCGATCGCTGGTCAGCGCCGTCTTGGCAAGCAGGGCTGCAGCAGGGTGAAGGGTCGGGGCAGGGCGCATGGGTCAGTCCTCGTCGAAGGGTTGGGGGGTTCTGGGTCGTCCGCCCATGGGGCACACGCTGCACCGAGCGGGTGCGGCGCGCCCTGATACGAGGCACCTGCCGGAAGGCGCGTTCGGCCGTTGTGACCGTTGAAACCGTTTGTTCGCGACGGCGGATGCCGCGCCGATCTACCGTCAGGCTGGCGCGGCAAGCCGGGGGCGTGTCAGCCCGGTGCCGTCAGAGGCTACGCCCTTCGCCGGCCTCTTCTTCGGTGCGGCCATCGCGGATGTGATAAATCCGCTTGAAGGTCGGGATAATCTTCCCGTCGTGGGTCACCACGATGATGGCCGTGTGGTACTGCTGGGCCATCTGGTTGAGGATGCGCACGACGGCCAGCGCACGCTCACTGTCCAGCGGCGCGGTGGGTTCGTCCGCCAGGATCACCGGCGGCTGGTTCGCCAGGGCTCGGGCGATCGACACGCGCTGCTGTTCACCGCCCGACAGCTCGGACGGCTGGGCCTGCGCGCGGTGCGCCACGTCCAGCGCCGTCAGCAGCTCGATCGCCCGCGCGCGCGCCGCGCGGTTGGGGCGCCCGGCCAGCATCGGCAGCAAGGCCACGTTGTCGGTGACGTCGAGAAACGGGATCAGGTAGGGCGCCTGGAACACGAAGCCGATGCTGTCGCGGCGCAACGCGCGCAGGTCGGGGATCTTCCAGCCGTCGTCGTAGATGGTCTGCCCGCCGAGCACCATGCGTCCGGCCGTGGGCTCGATGACGGCGCCCAGGCACTTCAGCAACGTGCTCTTGCCCGAGCCCGACGGGCCGATCAGGCCCACCACCTCGCCCGGCGCCACCACCATGCTGACGTCCTTCAGCGCGTCCACGGCCGTGTCGCCGTCGCCGTAGCGCTTGCGCAGGCCTTCGATGCGGATGCCGGCTTCGCGCATGGGTTGGGCCTTCATCCGCCGATGGCCGCAGCCGGGTCGACGGACAGGGCCGCACGGATCGCCAGCGTGCTGGCCAGCGCGCAGATCACCATCACCGCTGCCAGCCCGAGCAAGGC
>JAGOBT010000275.1 GCA_017999135.1 Burkholderiaceae bacterium | reverse complement strand
GCGGGCCGCCAGCGTCTTCGCGCTGCTGGCCGTCGATGCGCAATTCCTTGAGCAAACCGATGTCGATGATGGATCTCCCTCGAAGTTGCGGGGCCGCTGCCCGGGCGCATGGTACCGCCGCAGGCCAGGCCCCAGCGCACACAGGCCGTGTGGCCCACCGTTCAGGCTGCTGAAGTCGGCCCGGCAACACCGGTGCCGCTCAAAGCAAGGCCGGTCGGCGACCAAGCAGCCGTGCTACGGCTTTTTTTTTGGGGCTTGTCATGCCCGCGCACTTCAACGCACTTCAAGTTAGGGGCGGTGAGTCCATCCTGATCGAAATGCCGAAAAGTGCCGGCCCGGAAACATTTTGCAACCCTAGAATCCGCGCCATGCTTGCGCACCGCCGCCACCGCCTCTGGACACACTGGGTGACCCTGTTCGCCCTGGTGCTGGCCACGCTGGTGCCCACGGTTGCGCGCACATGGGCCTATGCACTGGGTGAGGCCTCGGCCGACTGGGGCCAGATCTGCAGCGCCATGGAAACCAAGGGCATGACCGGCAGCGAACCCGCCACGGGCCACCCGGCCGGTGCTATGCCCGAACACTGCACCATGTGTCTGCTGCGCGCCGATCTGGCAGGCCCGCCGGCGATGCCCATGGCCCTGGTCTTGCACGCCGACCTGGGCCATGCGCAGCCCACGCTGCTCCTGCAGGCGCCGCACACGCTTTACGCGTGGTCGGCGGCCCAGGCGCGCGCACCTCCTTCATTGGTCTGAGCCATTCGCAGGGTCAGTGGCCGCCAGCATCGCGCCTGCTGCGGCCCTGATCCCACCCAGACCATGGCCCCGCCACCCGGGGCACGGCGCAAGCCACCGCCTTGCATGCGCCGCACGAAGGAATCCCGCACATGAAGACCGCCCAACCCGCGCACCGCCGCTCTGCCCTGGCCGCCGCCTGCCTGGCGCTGTGCACCGCCAGCACGCTGGCCGCCGCCGATACCACGGACACCACCGGCACACCGAGGGTGGTCGTCAGCACGCCCAAGCTGCTCATGGCCCCCGCAGCGCCCACCCCGGCCACGGTGGAGTCGGTCACCGCCGCGCAGATCGAAGAGACGGTCAACACCGTCACCTCGGCCGGCGCCCTGCAATACCTGCCCAGCACCCATGTGCGCGAGCGCTTCGTCGGCGACCGCAATGGCATCTTGGTGATGCGGGTGAACAGCTCTGTGGCCAGCGCCCAGACCACCGTCTACGCCGATGGCCTGCTGCTCTCCAACTTCCTGAACAACAGCTTCTCCACCGCGCCGCGCTGGGGCATGGTGTCGCCCGAAGAGATAGAGCGCATCGACGTGAGCTATGGCCCTTACTCGGCCCTGTACCCCGGCAACTCGGCCGGCGGCGTGGTGCGCATGACCACCCGCATGCCCACCAAGTTCGAGGCCCATGCCAAGCTGGATCTGTTCGGCCAACACTACAAGGAGTACGGCACCGACGCCGACTTTGGTGGCGCCCATGCCAGCCTCTCGCTGGGCAATGTGGCGGGTGACTGGTCGTACTGGGTGAGCCTGGACCACCTGAACAACAAGAGTCACCCACAGACCTTTGGCAACACCGTGGCCAAGAGCGGCACCCCAGCGGCGGCCAACACCTACACCGACGTGAGTGGCTCGGCGGTGTACCGCGACACCGACACCTCGGGCAACCCCCGCATCATCGTGAGCTCCACCGGCATCGACCACACGGTGCAGGACATGGCCAAGCTCAAGCTGGGCTACCGCTTTTCGCCCACTCTGCAGGCCAGCTACACGCTGGGCATCTGGCAGAACACGTCTGACGGCAGTGTCGACAGCTACCTGCGGGACGCGGCTGGCAACACCGTCTACAACGCCGGCTCCAGCTATGCCAACCCGTTCAAGTACGTGCGCATCGATGGCAAGGACTACACGGTCTCGGCCGCCGTGCCCAGCCACAGCGAGAGCGAGCACTGGATGCACGGCCTCGCACTCAGCTCGAACACCGGCAGCGCCTGGGACTACGAACTGGTGGCCAGTGTGTACGACCAGAAGAAGGACCTCTCGCGCACCGCAGCGCCCACCGTGGGCACCGACAACGGCCTGGGCGCAACCCGCCCTGGTGGCCAGGTGACCTACGCCGACGGCACCGGCTGGCACAACATCGACCTGCGCGGCACCTGGCGTCCGGGCAACGGCCATACCGTCAACGCCGGCCTGCACCACGACCAGTACGAACTGGCCTCCGTCACCTGGGGCACCACCGCCAAGCCGGTGGCCGACTGGCTGCACGGCACGCCGGATGCGACCAGCACCAAGAACACCCAGTCGGCCGGCAAGACGCAGACCGATGCGCTTTACCTGCAGGACGAATGGCGTTTCGCACCCGACCTCACCGCCATCGCCGGGCTGCGCCAGGAGCAGTGGCGCGCCTTCGACGGCAGCAACTACAACGACAGCTTCACGCCCACAAACACCGGTGTGAGCGACCCCACCAGTCCGAACTTCAAGCGGCTTAGTTTCGCCGGCCGCAGCCAGTCTGACCTTTCGCCCAAGCTGGGGCTGGCCTGGCAGGCCACACCCGATCTGAACCTGCGCGCCGCGCTGGGCAAGGGCGTTCGCTACCCCACGGTGGCCGAGATGTTCCAGGTCTTCAACGGCCCGAACGGCACCAAGGTCAACGACCCCAACCTCAAGCCCGAGCAGGTCCATTCCATAGAACTGGTGGTGCAGAAGAATTGGCCCAGCGCCATGCTGCGCGCCTCGTACTTCTACGAGGACAAGCACGACGCGCTGATCTCGCAAACCGACACCACGGTCACGCCCAACCTGTCCAGCATCCAGAACGTCGACAAGGTGCACACCGAGGGCCTGGAACTGGCCTTTGGCGAGCGCGACCTGTTGGTGGGTGGCCTGGAGCTGAACGGCAGCCTCACCTACACCCACTCGTTGATCACCAAGGACACACGCAACCCCTTGCTGGAAGGCACGGCACAGCCGCGCATCCCAGACTGGCGCGCCACCCTGGTGGCCACCTACCGGGCCTCCGAGGCCTTGTCGTACAGCCTGAGCTACCGCTACAGCGGCCGCCAGCACAACCAGCTTTACAACACAACGGCCAAGGCCTACAACGACGTCAACCCCAACGTCTACGGCGCGGTCAGCCACTTCAGCGTGTTCGACGCCAAAGTGCTGTACCGCATCAACCGGCAGTGGACGGGCTCGGTGGGCATCAACAACCTTGGCAACTTCAAGTACTACGTGAACCCCAACCCGTACCCGCAGCGCACGCTGTTCGCCAGCGTGAAGTACGACCTGTGACGCCGAGGAGCCGCCCCATGATCCGCACCTCCCGTTGGCTGGCCGCACTGGCGCTGGCCTGGGCCTTGCCCGCGCTGGCCCAGCACATGCACCCGCAGCAGCCTGACGGGGCGGCCTCGGCGCCGGCCGCCAAGCGCCGGCCGGCTCTGTTGGCCATGGGGGCGACCTTCTCGCCCGACGGCGAGCTGTGGGTGGCGGCGCTCGACGCCCAGCAGCGGCTCACGCTCAAGACCAGTGCCGACGACGGGCGGCACTGGTCGGCACTGCGGGTGCTGGACACCGGCACCGACAAGATCGCCGCCGACGGCGAGAACCGGCCCAAGTTGGCCTTCGGGCCGAATGGCGGAACGGCGGGCTGGGTGGTGATCAGCTACACCGAGCCGCTGGCCAAGCCCTACACGGGCCGCATCCGCATGCTGCGCTCGGACGATGGCGGCCGCAGTTTCTCGGCCCCTTTCACCGTGCACCAGGACCCGCAGGTCATCACCCACCGCTTCGAGTCCATCGCCGTCGACGCCAAGGGCACGCTGCACACGCTGTGGATCGACAAGCGCGACCTGGAATTGCAGATCCAGGCCGCCGGCCCGGCACCCGAGCCCGCCCCGGGTGCCAAGCGCACCAAGCCCAAGGTGGACTACCGGGGCGCAGCCATCTACCGCAACGAATCCACCGACGGTGGCAAGACTTTCGGCCCCGACCTCAAGCTGGCCGACCACAGCTGCGAGTGCTGTCGCATCGCCCTGGCCAGCGCCCCTGACGGCTCGCTGGTGGCGCTGTGGCGCCACGTTTTCGCCCCCAACGAGCGCGACCACGCCTTTGCCCCGGTGAAGGCCGGCGGGCCCGAGCCCGTACGCGCCACGCTGGACCACTGGGCGATCGACGCCTGCCCGCACCACGGCCCCGGGCTGGCGCCGGCCGCCGCAGGCGGCTACCACGCGGTGTGGTTCGGCATCCGTGCTGGCGACGCGCGCGTGCGCTACGGCCAACTGGGCGCGGACGGCAGCCCGCGTGGCGATGCCCAGCCTTTGCCCGACGAGCGCGCCGAGCACGCGGCCATCGCCAGCGCCGGGCGGCAGGTGGTCATCGCCTGGCGCAGCTTCGACGGCCGGGCCACGCGCTGGCGTGCCTGGCTCTCGGGCGACGACGGCCAGCACTTCACACTCAAGGAACTGGGCCGAAGCGTCGACGAGAACGACCACCCTTTGCTGCTGCGCCGTGGCGAGCAGATCTTTGCGCTGTGGCGCACCGCCCAGGAGATCCATGTTGAACGCCTCACGCCTTGATGTGCGCGGCCGGCTGCGCAGCGTGCTCAGCCTGCTGCTGGCCAGCGTGGCCCTGGCCGTGCAGGCTGCGCCGCCGCGCGCTGTGGAGGCCTTTGACAGCAGCACGTGGCCAGCCTTGCAGGGTGAGCTGAAGCAGCCGGCCGCCGTGGTCTTCACCACCACCGATTGCGCGCACTGCCCGGCCGTCATCCAGGGCCTGGCCCGCACACTGCAGCAACGGCATCTCCCCGCCGGGCTGGTGGTGGTTGTGATGGACCTGGCCCCCGGCGAGAACGACGCGGCCCTGCTGGCCGACCTGCACTACCGCCCCGCAGATCGGTTGCTGGCGTTCGACGGCCAGGCCGCAGCCCTGCGCTACGGCGTGAACCCGCAATGGCGCGGCGTGACGCCCTATGTGGCCCTGCTGGCGCCCAAGGCGCAGACTCTGGCGGTCACGGGGCCGCCCAGCGCGGCAGACCTCGACACCTGGGTGCGCAATTTCAGATCCAGGTAGCGGCAGGCGCCAGCGCTTGGGCTCAGGGCTTGGCAGACGCCGCGCTGGCCGCAGTGGCCGGCAGCAGCATCACATCGGCCTGGCCGCCAATGCAATCCTTGGTTTGCCCGGCCTTGCAGGGCTTGGGCATGTACCAGTCGTAGT
>JAGOBT010000274.1 GCA_017999135.1 Burkholderiaceae bacterium | reverse complement strand
CTTCTCGGCGACGCGGGTCATCGACCCGTTCTCCTTGGCCAGGTGGAACTCGAAGTAGCTCTTCTCGAAGGCGTCACGCGCCTCGCGCAGCGGGCGGTCCAGGTCAAAGCTCTGCTCGGGCTGCGGGCCCAGGGCCAGCACCGGTGCGGCAGGGGCACCGCCTGCCAGGGCGCCGTTCAATCCGGCGGCTGCAGGCAGTGCGTCCCCCGGGAACGGCGCGGCATCGCTGCGCAGCACCCCCAGGCCGCCGCCCAGGGCCGCCACGCCGGCCGCTGGCATGGGCGCCAGCCGCGGTGCCGGGCGCACCAGGGCCTGCTCCACCGCACGCAGCAGCTTCTGCAGGGTGATGGGCTTCTCGAGAAAGGCGCTGGCGCCGTACTTGGTGGCTTCCACCGCGGTGTCGATGGTGCCGTGGCCGCTCATCATGATGACCGGCATGGTCAGCAGCCCGGCCGCGCCCCACTCCTTCAGCAGCGAGATGCCGTCGACATCGGGCATCCAGATGTCGAGCAGCACCAGGTCGGGCTTCAGGCGCTCGCGGGCGGCGCGCGCCTCGGCGGCGTTCTCGGCCAGGTCCACCGTGTGGCCTTCGTCGGACAGGATTTCCGACAGCAGGCCGCGGATGCCCAGTTCATCGTCAACTACAAGGATCGTGGCCATGCGTGCTCACTACCCCTGTGCGGCACCAGGGGCCGTTGCAGGAGCGGGGTTCGGGGGGCTGGCGGTTGCCGGCATGTCGGGGGCATGGAGCGCCTGGGCACCGGCGGCCTGGGGCTGGACCGGTGCGAAGCGTGAAAATGATAACGAAACCTGTGCACCGATCACCGCGCCCTCCTGCGGCGTGCCGTCGGCACCCACCGCGGGTGGGTCGGACCGGCGGTTGACGATGCGCACCCGGGCACCGTGCTCGTCGGCGATCTTCTTGACCACCGCCAGGCCCAGCCCTGTGCCCTTGGACTTGGTGGTGACGTAGGGCTCGAAGGCGCGCTTGAGCACCTTGTCGCCAAACCCGCCGCCATTGTCGCTGACACGCAGGCGCACGGCGCGCAGCTCACCGGTGTCGGCGCGGGCCGTCTCGGTGATCACCTGCACCAGTCCGTCGGGGCGCTGTTCCACCGCGTCCAGCGCGTTCTGCACCAGGTTGTGGATCACCTGGCGCAGCTGGGTGGCATCACCGTCGATCAGCGGCAGCGCATCGGCCAGCCGGGCCTGCAGGCGGCCCTGCTCCTGCGGCGCGGCATACAGGCCCAGCACCTCCAGCACCAGGGCGTTCAGGTCCAGCGGATGCAGCTGCGCCGCCGGCAGGCGGGCATAGTCGCGGAACTCGTCGACCAGCTGCTTCATCGCCTGCACCTGGGCCACGATGGTGGCCACGCCGCGGCTGAGCAGCGCGCGGTCGGCCTCGGCGTCCAGCTTGGCGGCCAGCTTGTGTTCCAGCCGCTCGGCGCTCAGCTGGATCGGCGTGAGCGGGTTCTTGATCTCGTGCGCCAGCCGGCGTGCCACCTCGGCCCAGGCCACGCTGCGCTGGCCCGAGACGACTTCGGTGATGTCGTCGAACACCAGCAGCCGCGCATCACCGGGCAGGCTGGCGCCGCGCAGCAGCAGGTTCAGGGTCTCGCCGCCGCCAGGGCCCTGGCCCAGGCCATGGCCAGCCCCCAGCTGCAGCTCGAAGGCGTCCTGCCAGTGGTCACGCTCGCCATCCTCAGGGCTGGTGCGGTGCAGCTCGCTGCGTTGCCACACCGCGGCCGAGAAGTCGGCCAGGCCCGGCACCTCGGCCAGCGGGCGCCCGCGGTAGGCACTGAGCGGCTGGCGCAGGATGCGGGTGGCGCCCGGGTTGACGGTGTCGATGGCGCCCTGCTTGTCGAACACGATCACGCCGGCCGACAGGCTGTCCAGGATGGTCTGCAGCCGGGTGCGCGCGCCTTCGAGCTGGGCCACGCCGCGCTGCACCTGGGCGCGCGCATCCGACAGCTGCTCGGTCATCTGCGCAAAGCTGCGGGTCAGGCCGCCCAGTTCGTCGCGGCTGGCGAAGACCGGCTTGGCCGTCAGGTCGCCCTCGGCCACCTGGCGCACGCCGTCGGCCACCAGCAGCAGCGGGCGGATGATCTGGTTGCCCAGGCTGACCGCCAGCAGCAGCGCACCGAACACCGACAGCACCAGTGACAAGGTGAGCGTGCCCACCACCATGCGGCGCAGGCCGTCGCGCGCCAGGGCGCGTTGCTGGTATTCGCGGTAGGCCGCCTGCACCGCCAGCGCGTTGGCCACCAGCGCGTCGGGCAGCGGCTGCACCAGCATCAGGAAGCGCTCTTCGTTCGCGGCCGCCAGGTTGATGTCGGTGTTGGGCACCAGGGCCACGGCACGCACGCGGGCGCTGGGCGGGGCACCGGCCTGGGGTTCGTCGTCCAGGCCTTCGAGCACGCCCACGCTGCGCTGCAGCCGGGCCTGGCGCAGCAGTGCGGCGGCGGGCCGCTCGGGCACCAGGGCCGCATTGCTGCCGCCGGCGCTGGCCAGCACCTGGCCATTGGCGCCCAGCAGCACCGCATCACGCACCCCCAACTGCTGGCGGGTGCGCTCCAGCGCCAGCGGGCCGATGGGCTGCTTGCCTTCGGGCAGGCGCATGTCCAGCTGGCGGGCGTCGGCCAGGCGCTCGGCAGCGGTGCGGGCCTGGTTGCTCAGGTCGGCCACGGCCGCGTCCAGCGTGCTGCGGCCCAGCGACAGGCCGGCGTCCAGCGCCTGCGCCACCTGCACGTCGAACCAGGTGTCGATGCTGCGGGTGACGAACTGGTACGACACGCCGTAGATCAGCAGCCCCGGCACCACGCCCACCAGCGCAAACACGCCGGCCAGCTTGGCCAGCAGCCGGCTGCCGAACTTGCCGCGCTTGAGCCGCGTGGCCAGCCGCAGCGCGCCCAGGCCGATCACCAGCAGCAGCAACCCGGCCACCGCCACGTTCACCCAGAACAGCCAGATGAAGTGCCGCTCGGCCAGCCAGCCGCTGGTCGACAGGCTCAGCACGAAGGCCAGCACCAGCGCGGCGCCCAGCACGGCCAGCGCCGACACGCCCAGCGCCCAGCGCGCGGATTTGGTCACTCGACCCTCAGGTTGCGCTCGATGCCCAGTTTCCAGTCACCGCCCAGGTCGATCTGCATCGGCTGCGGCAGCTGGCTGTTGTCGAGGAAGAAGCTGAACTCCACGTTGTGGCGGCTGCCGGGGTCGAGCTTGTCCAGCTCGACCAGGCGCCAGCCGCTGATCTGCGACAGCGGCGCCATGGCCTCGGACAGGCTGCCGTAGCCCTGCGACAGGCCACCCAGGCTCAGCCGCCAGCTGGCGGTGAGCGGCTGGTAGGCCAGGCGCCAGGTGCGGCTGACGCGGGCGATGCGCTCGTCGCGCCAGTACCAGCGGTCACGGTAGACGGTGGCGCGGGCATTGAAGTACAGCGGCACACCGCGCTGCAGCGCGTCTTCGATCGCCGGGCCCAGGGTGAGGCGGGCGCTGAATTCCAGTGTCAGGTCGCCATCGCGGCGCTGCAGCTGCAGCTGCTTCAGCTCCACGGCCTGGGCCTGCACCCGCAGCGGCTGCAACAGCAGCAGGCCGATGCCCAGGCCCAGCACCAGCCACCAGCGCACCAGGGCGATGCGCGCAACCGTGCCGGGACGGGGGGTTGCGCGTGGCAGCAGGTGGTGCAGACACTGGCAGCGCATCGGCGCACGGGCTCAGGGTTGGTGGATCAGTGCATAGAAGAAGCCGTCACCGGCAGGGCCGGCGGCGGGGCTGGCGGGATTGTCCGGCACGCCCGGCAGATGGCCGGGCGAGGCCGCCGCCAGCCGGGGTTGCTGCGCGGCATGGCGTTGCAAAAAAGCATCGATCTGGTGCATGCCCTCGGCACGGAACAGCGAGCAGGTGGCGTACAGCAGCCGCCCGCCCGGTGCCACCAGCGGCCACAGCGCGTCCAGCAGCTGGCGCTGGGTGGCGGCCAGCGCGGCCACGTCGGCCGGGCGGCGCAGCCAGCGCACGTCGGGGTGGCGGCGCACGATGCCCGATGCGGTGCAGGGCGCATCCAGCAGGATGGCGTCGAACGGGCGGCCGTCCCACCAGGCGGGCACGTCGCGGGCGTCGGCAGCCTGCAAGCGCACGGTGCTGCCCGCCGCGGGCAGGCGCAGGCGGTCCAGCGTCTGCTGCACCCGCTGCAGCCGGGCGGGGTCGGCGTCCAGCGCCAGCAGGTCGAGGTCGGCCCGCTCCAGCAGTTGCGCGGTCTTGCCGCCAGGGGCGGCGCAGGCGTCCAGCACGCGGGCGCCGGCCGCCAGCGGCGGCAGCAGGTCGGGGCCGGCGCCACCCAACAGCAGCGGGCCGGCACGCTGGGCCGACAGGTCTTGCACCGACACGTCGCCATCGGCAAAGCCGGGCAGCAGGTGCACCGGGCAGGGCTGGTCCAGCACCAGGGCCAGGCCGCCGAAGGCGGGGTCGGCCGCCGGCTGGGCCGACAGGCCGGCTGCGGCCAGACGCGCCAGGTAATGGGCCGCCGTGCTGCGGCGGGCGTTGACCCGCAGCACCATCGGCGGCGCCTGGTTGGCCGCGGCCATCAGCGCGCCCGCCTGGGTCGGCCAGTCCTGCTGCAACTGGTCGATCCACCAGGCCGGGTGCTGGTGGCGGGCCTGCGGCTGCTGCAGCGCCTGGGCCACCAGCGCGTCCTGCTCGCGCAGGAAGCGGCGCAGCACCGCGTTGATGAACTTGGCCGCCGCCGGCACGCGCTGGCGGGCGGCCGTCACGGCCTGGTCGACCAGGGTGTGGGCGGCATACGGCGGCGGGCTGCCGGCGGGCCACAGCAGGGCCAGAGCGCTCAGCAGCAGGCCATCGACCGCCGGCGGCGGCGCCTTGGGCGCCAGCAGCGCCCGCACGGTGAGGGCGCCGCCCAGCGCGCGCAGCACGGTGAAGCTCAGCGCCTGGGTGCCGGCGCGCAGGTCGGGCGGCGTGGCAGCCAGCAGGTCGTTGAGCGAGCGGCCGGCGCGCACGCCGGCCACCGCATCGGCCACCGGCCCCAGCAGGCGGTGCAGGGGTGGCGAGGTGGCGGGTGCATGCATCAGGTCAGTCTATCCCCCGGCCCGGCGCAGCCCTCGCGCAACCCGCACAATGGCAGGCCCTGGAGACACCACAACCGCCCATGCCGGACCACGACCCCATCTTTCGCAGAGAAGAAGAACTGGCGCGCCTGTCGGCCAGCGAGCGCATCCGCTACCGCCTGGTGGGCGCCGGCCG
>JAGOBT010000273.1 GCA_017999135.1 Burkholderiaceae bacterium | reverse complement strand
CGGCCACGTACTTCATGCCTTCGCGCACGATGGCCTGGGCCAGCACGGTGGCGGTGGTGGTGCCGTCACCGGCGTTGTCGCTGGTCTTGGAAGCGACTTCCTTGACCATCTGCGCGCCCATGTTCTGGAGCTTGTCCTTCAGCTCGATTTCCTTGGCCACCGACACACCGTCCTTGGTGACGGTGGGGGCGCCGAACGAGCGCTCGAGCACCACGTTGCGGCCCTTGGGGCCCAGGGTGACCTTGACCGCGTTGGCCAGGATGTTCACGCCTTCGACCATGCGGACGCGGGCGTCGGAACCAAAAATGACGTCTTTAGCTGCCATGTGTATTTCTCCGGATGTAGTTCAGGGGGTGTTGCTTGGCGGGGAGAATGAAGCGCAGGGCTTACTTCTCAACCACAGCGAAGAGGTCTTCCTCGCGCATCACCAGCAGCTCGTCGCCATCGACCTTGACGGTCTGGCCCGAGTACTTGCCGAACAGCACGCGGTCGCCCACCTTGATGTTCAGGGCGACGAAGTCACCCTTGTCGTTGCGCTTGCCAGGGCCGACGGCCAGCACTTCGCCCTGGTCGGGCTTCTCGGCGGCGTTGTCGGGGATGACGATGCCCGAGGCAGTCTTGGTTTCTTGCTCGAGGCGCTTGACGATCACACGGTCGTGCAAAGGACGAAGTTTCATCGTATCTCCTAGGGGTAGCTGAGGGTCTTCAGCAGCCTGCGCCGGGCAGTGCCACGGCCAGTCTGCAGGAGTGAACCGGACGGTGCCGGGATTGTTAGCACTCAACCTTGGCGAGTGCTAGCAACAGATTATAGGGGCGTCGCGCCGGCTTTCAAGAGGTGGACGGCCGCGCGCCGCCTGCCGGCCGCGCGCGGCCGCCCGAAGTGCCAACAACTGCAGGCGCAACGGTTTGAACCGGATCGGCGCGCGGACAACCATGGCGTGGCTCCAGCGGCGGTGTGATGCGGCCGGCGGTTGGGGCCTCGCCGGAGGGCTTCAATGCCATGGGCGGCGGAAGGCCGCCCACACGCTTACCGGTTGGCCGAGAGCGTCAGATTCACCGACGGCACCCAGGCCGCGTCGCCTTCACCCGACAGCCGCAGCCGCGGCGCCGCCAGGAACAACCGCTCGCTGGGCAGGCCCTTGGCGATCAGTGCGTCGCGCACGGCCAGGCCGCGCTGCAGGGCCAGTTCGCGCATGGTGTCGTCGGTGATGCGGATGCCCGCCAGCAGGCGCGTCTCCATCTCGGCAGGCGACACGTCCTTCAGCTGGTTGATCAGGTTGCGCGGCCGGTCAGGCAGTGGCGTCTGCTGGTACAGGCGCTTGAGCGCCGCGGCGCGTTCGGCGGCACTCAGGGGCGCCGGCGGTGGGTCGGCCGGGCGGATGCCGGAGGCCGGCACGGCCGGCGTGGCGGGCTGCGCCGCCGGCGCAGCCCGCAGGCGATCACGCCGCGCCTCGGCGGCCAGCCGCTCGTCGAGCAGCAGACGCATGGCATCGTCGCGCTCGGACACGGTGTCGGCCGCACCGGTCACCGTCATCGTCAGGCTGGGGCGGTCGAGCAGGGCGCTGGCCACCTTGGCCAGCACCTGTTGCCCGCCGTCGGCGATGCGCGCCGTGCCGGGCACGAACTTCACCTGGCTCACATCGTCGGCGCCGCCGCCGGCCAGCAGCGCAAACGGTGCGGTCAGCGCCTTGGTCAGCAGGTTGACGATCACCTTCACGATGATGCCGCCCACGCTGAACTGGGGGTCGTCCAGCGTGCCGCTGACCGGCAGGTTGATGTCGATGACACCGTTGCGGTCTTTCAGCAGGGCCACGGCCAGCAGCACCGGCAGCTGGGTGGCGCTGGGGGACTCGACCCGCTCGCCGAAGGTGAGCTGGTTCAGCACCACCTGGTTCTTGGCGTCGAGCTTGCCGGCGGCGTCGATGTGGTAGGCCACGTCCATGCTGAGCTTGCCGCGCTCGATGGCATAGCCCGCGTACTTGCCGGCGTAGGGCGACAGCGGCGCCAGTTCCAGGTCGGTGGCCTTGGCGCGGATGTCCAGCGCGGGTGGCTGCACCGTGGGGTTGAACTGGCCGCTGATGTCCAGCAGCGCGGTGTCGGCGGCGCGGCCGCGGATGGCGATGGTGGCCATGTCGCGCGTGCCTGATCGCAGCGGGCCGATGCTGCCGTTCAGCTCGGTCAGGCGGGCGCTGTAGTTCGGCCGCACGAAGCGGTCGCTGAAGTCGATGCGGCCGTTGCGCAGGTCGGTGCGGCCCAGCACCAGGTCGATCGGGAAGCCGCTGTCGGCGGCCACGGTGCCCGCCACCGCAACGGCGGCGCTGGCGGGCGATGCCGCGGGGGCAGCGGACGGCACGGCTGCGGCCGCCGGGGCCGACGCTGCGGGTGCGACTGGCGCCGCCACGTCCTGCAGGTTGAAACGGCCCTGCTCGGTGATCACCAGGCGGCTGTAGAAGTCGTTCAATGCGATGGCGCCCACTTCCACGCGCGGCCGGGCGGCCGGTTGCAGCGTCACCGCCAGCCCCTGCAGCGCCAGCGACTCCCAGCTCAGCAGCTCACTGCCGGCAGGTTCACCCGCCGCTGCCCGGGTGTGCAGCATCACCTCGGTGATCTGCAGGTCGCCGCGGGTGCTGATCTGCCAGCCGGCGGGTGTGGACGCGGCCCGCAACTGCACCGACAGGCTGGCGTCGGCGTGCTGCAGATCGGCCGGCAGCGCATCACCGGCGTAGCGCATGAACAGGTGGATCGGCAGGCGGTCCAGCTGCAAGCGGCCGTCGGCCAGCAGCGGCGCCAGGCCGATGCGGCCGTTCCAGTCGATCTTGCCGCGCTGCGGCGCGGCGTCCCCAGGGCGCGCGGGCGCGCCGACGCTGGCGGCCACCTGCAGGCGGGCGGGCGCAGTGCGCGCCGTGGGCGGCCAGGCCAGGCCCTGCAGCTGCACCCGCAAGCCCGCCAGCTCGGCGCGCAGCGGTGTGTCGGGCGCGCCTGCCGCCGCGTCGCTCCAGGCCAGTCGGCCGCCTTGCAGCGCCAGGTTCTTCAAGCTGATGCGCCAGGGCGGTGCGATACCGGCCATGGCCTCGGCGGGCTGTGCGGTGGCGGGCGTTGCGCCTGCCGCCGCTGGCAGCCAGGCGGACAGGTCGATCTGCCCGTCGGCCTGCCGGTGCACGCTGGCGCTGGGCTGGTCGATGCGCAGGCTGCCCAGCGCCACCTGCCGGGCCTGCAGGTCGAGCGTGGTGTCGGTCAGTTGCAACTGCTTGACGCCGGCCAGCACGCTGGCGCGGCGGCCGGCGCCGTCCAGCAGCTGCAGGTTGCGCAGGCTGGCGTCGTCCAGTTGCACTGCCAGGGCTGCCGGCTCGGCCGTCCAGCGCAGCTGGGCGCGTGCCGCCAGGGCACCGCGCAGCTGCGGCTTCAGCACGGTGGCGGTGTACGGGGCCAGGGAGGCCAGGTCCGGCGCCTCCAGCGACAGCGCCAGCAGGGCCGCCCGGTCGTGCGCCGTGCCCTCGGCGCTGAGGCGGGCCGTGATCGGGCCGTCGGCGCCGCCGCGGTGCAGCTGGGCCTGCAGTTGCACCGGCACCGGGGGCAGTGCGGGCCAGCGCAGGTCTGACAGCTGCAGCGACAGGTCGGCCAGGGTGTAGGTGGCCGCTGGCCGCAGGCCGTCGTCGCGCCAGTGCACCTGTGCCCCGCGCAACTGCAGCCCGGCCATGGCCAGCTGCCAGGGCTGGCCGGGGCCAGCCGGGGCCGGGCCCGACGCGGCTGGCGGCGCGGCAGGTGCGGCCGGCGCAGCGGCGCCCCGTGGTGCCTGCAGCCGTTGCAGGTTCAGCCGCCCCTGGGCGTCGCGCGACAGGTGCACCACCAGTCCGTCGACCACCAGCGGCCCCAGGCCGACACGGCGGGCCAGGGGCTGCACATCCTGCAGGTCCAGCGCGAGCGACTGCCACGCGGCCAGCGGTGCGCCGGCGGCATCGGCCAACGCCATGTCGCGCAGGCCGATGCGGCCCTGCACCGCCACCGTGGGTGCACCCTGCGGCGGCATGGCAAAGCGCACCTGCAGCGTGCTGTCGAGCCGGCCGCGCTGCAGGCGCACCGGCAGGTCGGCCGGCAGGTAGGCCATCCAGGGCACCAGATCGAAGTCCTGGAAGGCCAGGTTCAGGTCGCCGCTGCGCGTCTCGGCAAAGGGCAGTGCCTGGCTGCCGCTGTCGAAGGCGGTGCCGTCGAGGTTGAAGGCCAGCCGCGGCTTGGTGTGCACCGTGGTGTCGCCCGGCAGGTTCGACAGGAAGGGCAGGTCCAGCGTGATGGCCTGCACCTGGTGCTTGCGCGCCACCGGCTGGTCGTCGAACAGGATCTGGCCGTTGCGCAGCGTCAGGTTGTACAGCGCGAAGCGGGCTGGCTCCGATGGCTCCGCAGGCGTGCCCGGGCCGGCCAGCCGGGTGATCACGTCGTCGATGTCGAGGCGGCCGGCACCGGTGCGGGCCAGCCGCAGCTGCAGGCCGTCGATGGCCAGTGCGTCGACCACCGGCGCCCGGTGGCGCAGCGCCATCGGCAGGTTCAGGTCGACCTGCAGCCGGTCGATCAGCAGCAGCGGCGGTGCGTCGGCGCTGGCCGTGGCGGCGGCGCCGATGCGCAAGCCCTGCAGATCGAGCGCCATGCGCAGCGGGTCGAAGCGGGCGCCGGCCAGGCTGACCGGCCGGCCCAGCAGCGCTTCCAGCCGTGGCGGCAGTTGCGACTTCAGCAGCGCCGGAACGCCCCACCAGGCGGCGGCGGCCAGCAGCGCCAGCATCGCTGCCAGCAGCAGCAGGCGGCGTGCCCAGCGCCGGCTTGCCGACGGCGGCGCCACGGGATCGGCAGCGGTGTCCGCGGTCACGCGCGGTCAGGCAGGGTGTCGTCGTCCTCGCGCCCGGGCGGCACCTCGACGCGGTAGCTCTCATTGGCCCAGGCGCCCAGGTCGACGCCGCGGCAGCGCTCGCTGCAGAACGGCCGTGACGGGTTGCTGGGCGCAAACACCGCCGGCCGCTTGCAGGTGGGGCAGGGCACGCGGCGCGGTTCGGCGGGGGCGTCGGGGCCGGTCATGCGCACAGCGCCAGTTCAAACGGCTGGTCGACCGGCGCCGGGCGCAGGCGGCCGTCGGCATCGGGGCGCATCAGGCGCACCTGCACCATCAGCCGGTGGCCGGTGATCTCGGGCACCAGGCCGTCGCTGTCGTCGATGCGCAGGCGCAGCAGCTGGTAGGTGCGGCCCTGCGGCAGGCTCTGCTGGAACTGCCCGCCCTGGCTGACCACCTTGTGCGGCACGCCGGC
>JAGOBT010000272.1 GCA_017999135.1 Burkholderiaceae bacterium | reverse complement strand
CGCGAACATCGCCGCCTCGGCATTGAGCACGCTGATGTTGAACGGCGGGCGCAGCTTGTCGATCTCGGCGATCAGTGCGCTGGCGCCCATCAAGTAGCCGATGCGCACGCCGGCCAGGCCGAACTTGCTCATGGTGCGCATCACCAGCACATGCGGCTGGCGGCCCAGGCGGTGCATGGCGTCGCGCGCGGCGAAGGGCTGGTAGGCCTCGTCGATCACCACCAGGCCGCGGTGGCGGGCCATGGCGTCGACGATGCGGTCGATCACCGCCTCATCCCACAGGTTGCCGGTGGGGTTGTTGGGGCAGGCCAGGTACAGCACAGCTGGCTTGTGCTGGTCGATGGCGGCCAGCATGGCGGCTTCGTCCAGGTCGAAGTCCGAAGTCAGCGGCACGCCGACGAACTGCACGCCCTGCAGCGCCGCCGACAGCCCGTACATCACGAAGCTGGGCAGCGGCGACATGAACACAGCACCAGGCAGTGCGCAGGCCATGCTGAGCAGCGTGATCAGCTCATCGGAGCCGTTGCCCAGCATCAGGCTGCAGCCCGCCGGCAGGCCGGCGTGGGCGGCCAGCGCGGCCTTCAGGTCGTCACCCCGCTCGGCCGGGTAGCGGTGGATGGCCACGCGGCCCAGCCGCTCGCCCAGCGCCTGCTGCAGCGCGGGCGGCAGCGGGTGCGGGTTCTCCATCGTGTCGACCTTGACCATGCCGGCACTGGGCTGCACCGCGTAGGCGTGCAGGCCCTGGATGTCGGCGCGCACGACGCGGGCCATGGTGGCGGTGAGCAAATCGGTCATGGTGTGGCGTCGAGCAGGCCGATGTCGGCCTGGAAGGGGTTGACGATGCGCAGGTTGTCGATCTGCTGGTCATGCTGCAGGTCTTCTGTCAGCAGCAAGGTGCAGCCCATGTGCTGCGCTGCCGACACCATCAGCGCGTCCCAGTAGTTCAGCCCATAACGGCTTTCAACCGCCCAGGCCGTTTCGACGGTGGCGTGATCGATCTGCCAGGGCGACCACTCCTGGTAACGCCGCACTTCGGCACGCGCATCACCGGGGGTGATCAGGTGGCGAAAACGTTTGCGGGCGTTGGCATAGAACTCATTCAACACCTGGGTGGACACGCGGCCTCGGCGTTGCAGCCAGCAGGCGCTGACCCAGGCCCGGGCCTGGTCGCGCTTGTCCGGGTACGCGTCGTCAAACGTGTACAGCAACACATTGGTGTCGACGAAAACCGGACTCATGCGCGCGGTTGGCTGCGGTCGTACATCTCGTCGTCGGTCAGGTAGGGCCCGGTGGACGGGCCGAAGCTGCGGAACTTCAAGGCCTCATGCATGGCGCGCTCATACGAATCGGTGCGCCGCATCTTCTCGGCCAGCATCTCGCCCACCAGGCGCGACACGCTGGTGTTGCGGCGCGCCGCTTCCATGCGGGCCCAGTCGGCGACGCTGTCTTCCATGGTGACGGTGACGTTCTTCATGCTGCGACCACAAAGTCAGTGTTGCACGATTTTCGTGTCACACGAACTTCGTGTCAACGCTTCAGGCGCATTTCAGCCGCCCGGGCATGGGCCTGCAGGCCTTCGCCGTAAGCCAGCGTGGCGGCGATCGGGCCCAGCACCTGGGCGCCGGCCTCGCTCACTTCGATCAGGCTGCTGCGCTTCTGGAAGTCGTACACCCCCAGCGGCGACGAGAACCGGGCCGTGCCCGACGTCGGCAGCACGTGGTTGGGGCCGGCGCAGTAATCGCCCAGGCTCTCGCTGGTGAAGGCGCCCAGGAAGATGGCGCCGGCATGGCGCAGCAGCGGCTCCCAGCGGTGCGGGTAGTCGCTGCTGACTTCCAGGTGCTCGGGCGCGATGCGGTTGCTGATGGCGCAGGCTTCTTCCATGCTGCGGGTGCAGATCAGCGCGCCGCGGCCCTCCAGGCTGGCGCGGATCACATCGCGCCGGGGCATGCCGTCGATCAACCGGTCGATGGCGGCCTGCACCTGGGCGATGTAACCGGCATCAGGGCACAGCAGGATGCTCTGCGCCAGTTCGTCATGCTCGGCCTGGCTGAACAGGTCCATCGCCACCCAGTCGGGCGGCGTCGTGCCGTCGGCCAACACCAGGATCTCGCTCGGCCCGGCGATCATGTCGATGCCCACCTGGCCGAACACCCGCTTCTTGGCGCTGGCCACATAGGCATTGCCCGGGCCGGTGATCTTGTCGACCTTGGGCACGGTGGCCGTGCCGTAGGCCAGCGCCGCCACCGCCTGGGCACCGCCGATGGTGAACGCACGGGTGACGCCGGCCACGTGGGCGGCCGCCAGCACCAGGTCGTTGCGCTCGCCGCGTGCTGACGTGCCGGCCGCACCGCTGCCACCGGTGGCCACGCTGCCAGGCACAGGCGTGGGCACCACCATGATGATCTCCTGCACACCGGCCACATGCGCCGGCACGGCATTCATGATCAGGCTGGACGGGTAGGCAGCCTTGCCGCCCGGCACGTAGATGCCCACCCGGTCCAGCGGCGTGACTTTCTGGCCCAGCAGGGTGCCGTCTTCGTCGCGGTAGCTCCAGCTTTCGCCGTTGGCCTGCTTCTGCGCCTGGTGGTAGCTGCGCACACGCCGGGTCGCAGCCTGCAATGCTTCACGCTGGTCGGCTGGCAGGCCGTCGAAGGCGGCCTTGAAGTCGGCCTGCGACAGCTCCAGCGCAGCCACGCTGTCGGCTGCCAGGCCGTCGAAGCGGGCGGTGTACTCCAGCACCGCCGCGTCACCCCGCTGCTGCACATCGGCCAGGATGGCCGCCACCCGCTGCTCGATGGCGTGGTCGGTCTCGGCCGACCAGTGCAGCACGCGCTGGAACTCGGCCTCGAAGCTGGCGCTGGCGGTGTGCAGGTGGCGGATCTGGACAGACGACATGGTGGTGGGCGCAGGGAAGGTGGTCAGCCCGCAGCGCGGGCGAAGGCGTCGATCAGGCGGCGCAGCGGCTCGCGCTTCAACTTCAACGCTGCCTGGTTGACCACCAGCCGGGCGCTGATGTCGAGGATGCGCTCCACCTCCACCAGGTGGTTGGCCTTGAGCGTGCTGCCGGTGGACACCAGGTCGACGATGGCATCGGCCAGGCCAGTGAGCGGCGCCAGTTCCATCGAGCCGTACAGCTTGATCAGGTCGACGTGCACGCCCTTGTCGGCAAAGTGCTGGCGGGCGATCTGGGTGTACTTGCTGGCCACGCGGATGCGCGAGCCTTGCTTGACGGCAGCGGCATAGTCGAAATCGGCCCGCGTGGCCACGCTGATGCGGCAGCGGGCGATCTTCAGGTCCACCGGCACGTACAGGCCGCAGGCGGCCAGGTCGTCGCTGTGCTCCAGCAGCGTGTCCAGCCCCACCACGCCCAGGTCGGCGCCGCCGTGTTCCACATAGGTGGGCACGTCGCTGGGCCGCACCAGCACCACCCGCACGCCGGGCAGGCTGGTGCCCAGGATCAACTTGCGGCTCTTTTCCGGGTCGTCGGTCACTTCGATGCCGGCGGCCGTCAACAGCGGCAGGCAGTCGTCGAAGATGCGGCCCTTGCTCAGGGCCAGGGTGATGGCGGACTGGCTGGAGGGCATCACTTTACCCGCTCGATGTCGGCGCCGATGGCACGCAGCTTGGCTTCCATGCGGTCATAGCCCCGGTCCAGATGGTAGATGCGGTCGACCTGGGTCTCGCCCTGGGCCACCAGGCCGGCGATCACCAGGCTGGCCGACGCGCGCAAGTCGGTGGCCATCACCGTGGCGCCCTGCAGCAGCGGCACGCCGGTGACGACGGCCGTGTGGCCATCCACCTCGATGTGGGCGCCCAGGCGCACCAGCTCGTTCACATGCATGAAGCGGTTCTCGAAGATCGTCTCGCTGATGCGTGCCGTGCCAGTGGCGATGCAGTTCACGGCCATGAACTGCGCCTGCATGTCGGTGGGAAACGCCGGGTACTCGCTGGTGCGGAAGCCCACCGCCTTGGGTCGGCCGTCGCCGCGCACGCGGATCCAGGGCATGCCGTCGAGCACACCTTCGGTGATGTTGGCACCCGCCTCGCGCAGCTTGTCGACCAGGGCGTCCAGATGGTGGGCGTTGGCGCCCTGCAGCGTCACGTCACCGCCGGTGGCCGCCACGGCGCACAGGAAGGTGCCAGCCTCGATGCGGTCGGGAATGATGCGGTGCGGCTGCGCGGGCGCGTGCAGCCGGTCCACGCCCTGCACGCGGATGCGGCTGGTGCCGTGGCCTTCGATCTTCGCGCCCATGCTGATCAGCAACTCGGCCAGGTCGGGGATTTCGGGCTCCTGGGCAGCGTTCTCCAGCAGCGTCTCGCCATCGGCCAGCACGGCGGCCATCAGCAGGTTTTCGGTGCCGGTGACGGTGACCATGTCGGTGGTGATGCGCGCGCCCTTCAGGCGGGCGGCACGGGCCACGATGTAGCCGTGGTCGACCGTGATGTCGGCGCCCATGGCCTGCAGGCCCTTGATGTGCTGGTCCACCGGCCGCGAGCCGATGGCGCAGCCGCCGGGCAGCGAGACCCGCGCCTGGCCGAAGCGCGCCAGCAGCGGGCCCAGCGCCAGGATCGACGCACGCATGGTCTTCACCAGCTCGTACGGCGCCTCGGGCGCGCTGATGCGGCTGGCATCCAGCGTCACCATGTCAGGCCGTTCGGCGTTGCGCTCGGCGGCCACGCCCATGTTGCGCAGCAGCTTGAGCATGGTGGCCACGTCCTGCAGCTGCGGCACGTTGTGCAGCGTGGTGATGCCGTCGACCAGCAGCGCGGCGCACAGCTCGGGCAGGGCCGCGTTCTTGGCACCGGCAATCGCCACCGTGCCATTGAGGCGGCGGCCGCCGCGGATGAGGAGTTTGTCCATGAGGGGTGCCTGTGTGCAGGCGGCCGCTCGCGGATCAGGGGGCCGGGGCGCGTTGCGGGGCGCCAGAACGGCCACCCGCTGCGTGCTGCCGCGGGTGTGTCAGTGGGGGTGGTGCGGGGCAGCCGGAGTGGCCGCCCATTCCGCCGGGGTGAGCGTCTTCATCGACAGCGCGTGGATCTGCTCCCGCATTCTATCGCCCAAGGCACTGTAGACCCGCTGGTGGCGGCGCACCCGCGCCAGGCCCTCGAACTCGGCCGAGACGATGGTGGCGAAGAAATGGCGGCCGTCGCCTTCCACATCCAGGTGTTGGCAAGGCAGGCCGGCGGCAATGTAGCCGCGCACCTCGTCGGCAGTGGGATCTGACATGACCGGATTATCGCCCGAGGCTCACGGCCGGATCTTGTAGCCGGTCTTCAGCAGCCGCAGCGCGATGCCGCTGAC
>JAGOBT010000271.1 GCA_017999135.1 Burkholderiaceae bacterium | reverse complement strand
TGCCTGACGCACGGCGCCACCATGGTCTACCCGGCCGAGGCCTTCGACCCGCTGGCCGTGCTGCAGACGGTGCAGGACGAGCGCTGCACCGCGCTGTACGGCGTGCCCACGATGTTCATCGCCGAGCTGGACCACCCGCGATTTGCCGAATTCGACATCCGCAGCCTGCGCACCGGCATCATGGCCGGATCACCCTGCCCGATCGAGGTGATGAAGCGGGTGCAGGCGCAGATGCACATGACCGAGGTGACCATCGCCTACGGCATGACCGAGACATCGCCGGTCAGCACCCAGAGCGCCACCGACGACCCGCTGAACAAGCGCGTGTCCACCGTCGGCCGGGTGCAGCCGCACCTGGAGGTGAAGATCGCCGACGAGCAGGGCCGGCCGGTGCCGGTCGGTGTCACTGGCGAGCTGTGCACCCGCGGTTATTCGGTGATGCAGGGCTACTGGGGCGACCCCGCCAAGACCGCCGAGGCGGTGGATGCCGAGGGCTGGATGCACACCGGCGACCTGGCCACCATGGACGCCGAAGGCTATGTCAACATCGTCGGGCGGCTGAAGGACATGGTGATCCGCGGCGGCGAGAACGTCTATCCGCGCGAGATCGAGGAATTCCTCTACCGCCACCCGGCGGTGCAGGACGTGCAGGTGGTGGGCGTGCCCGATGTGAAGTACGGCGAAGAGCTGTGCGCCTGGATCAAGCTGCGTGATGGCGCCAGCGCCACGCCCGACGAGATCCGCGATTTCTGCCGCGGCCAGATCGCCCACTACAAGATCCCGCGGCACATCCGCTTCGTCGACGGCTTCCCGATGACCATCACCGGCAAGATCCAGAAGTTCGTGATGCGGCAGGAGTCGATCGCCGAGCTGGGCCTGTCCGAGATCAAGACCGCCTGACCGAAACCATCGACCACCCCGCGCTCGGTGCTGGCAACCAAGCGAACGCCACGGAACCGGCTTTGCCGGGCCGTCGGCGTTGCCCCCTTGAGGGGGAGCGCCGCAGGCGCTTCGGGGGTGGGCCAGTTCACACCTGCATGTTCATGATATCGGTGTAGGCCTGCACCAGGCGGTTGCGCACCGTCAGCGCGGCCTGGAAGCCGACCTGCGACTTGTTCATCGCGATCATGGTCTGCTCCAGGCTCACCGTGGGGTTGTCCAGCTGCAGTTCGCGCTGCAGGCGGCTGGACTCCAGCTGCGCATCGCTCACCGCGCGCAGCGCCTGCGCCATGGCGGTGGTGAAGTTCGCCGGCTCGCTGCCCTCGGCCTTGCCGGTCTGGCCCGCCTTGCCCAGCCCCACCGCCTGACCGATCGGCGTGCCATCGGGCCGCAGGCCGGCCCGGGCCACGGCCTGCTGGAAGTCGAAGGGCTTGAGCTCGAGTTTCATGGGGTGCTCTGGGGGCAGCCGGCGCGGTTGCACCGTGGTTTGCCACGCCCTGCACTCTAGGCGCGCCCCTCGGCCACGATGGTGCGAACTGAAGCCCGAATTGCGGGCTGTTTCCGCCATGCCGGCGCGCACCCCCGTCGAACAATCAACGCCGAACAGGGCCCTGCCTGGCCTGGCCCTCACGACGCCCCCCACTTCCCATGCCACAGCCCCCACGCTCACTTCGTTCGCTGCCCCCCGAGGGGGCGCGTCAGCGCCTTCGGGCGGCCGGGCGGCACTGACACATGGACGCTGCAGTCACCGCCCTGACCCCCGCCAACCAGGCGGCCATGCTGGCCGAGGCCACGCCCGACACGCCCACCGGCCCCATGGCCCGGCTGCAGGCCCTGCCGGCGCGCAAGAAGACGCTGCTGGCCGTCGGCACCGCCGGCCTGGTGGCCGTGCTGGTGGCGCTGGCGCTGTGGAGCCGGCATGTGCCGATGTCGCCGCTGTTCCCGCAGGTGCTGCCCAACACCGAGCTGGGCCTGGTGGTCGAGCAGCTGAACAAGCTCGGCGAGCCGCATGAACTGGCCAATGGCGGCGGCCTGATCATGGTGCCGGCCGAGAAGGTGAACGCCCTGCGCATGAAACTGGCCATGGCCGGGCTGCCGAAGTCGGCCCCCAGCGGCTTCGAGGCGATGGACAAGACCGGCTTCGGCCAGTCGGCCCTGCAGGAACGCACCAACCTGCAGCGGGCGCTGTCGTCCCAGCTGGAGCAGCAGATCAAGACCATCTCGGCGGTGGAATCGGCGCGGGTGATGGTGGCCCTGACCGGCCAGAACGGCTTCTACCGCGACCAGGACAAGCCTTCCGCCTCGGTGGCGCTGACCCTGCTGCCCGGCCGCACGCTGGACCGCAACCAGATCGCCGGCATCGTCAACATGACGGCCACCGCGGTGCCCGGGCTCAGCGCCAAGGCCGTCAGCGTCACCGACCAGGACGGCAACTGGCTCACCCAGCCCGACAGCGACCAGCGCAGCGACCTGACCCAGCAGCAGCGCATGCACCTGCGCGAGACCGAGGCACGGCTGCTGCAGCGTGTCAACGAGATCCTGGAGCCGGCGCTGGGCAAGGACAACCTGCGCGCCACCGTCACCGCCGAGCTCGACTTCAGCCAGGTCGAGCAGACCAGCGAGGCCTTTGCACCCAACCAGGGCCCCGATGCCCGCGCCAGCGTGCGCAGCCAGCAGAGCATCGAGGCCACCGGCAACACGCCACCGCAGCCCACCGGCGTGCCCGGCGCGGCCACCAACCAGGCCCCCACGCCGGCGGCCGCACCGGCGACGGCCGCGTCGGCCGCGCCGCTGCAGGCAGCGCAGGCCGGGCTGGGCGGTGTGGGCGCACGGCGCGAGAACACCATCAACTACGAGGTGGGCAAGACGGTGGAGACCAAGCGCGCCGCCACCGGCGAGATCCGCCGCGTGAACGTGGCGGTGCTGGTCAACCACCGCAGCACCGTCGACGCCAAGACCGGCAAGCCCGGCAGCGCCCCGCTGCCGGCGGAAGAGCTGGACAAGCTCACCGCCCTGGTGCAGGAAGCCGTGGGCTACAAGAAGGAACGTGGTGATTCGGTGCGGGTGGTCAACATCCCGTTCCGCGCCGATCCCAAGACCGAGCCCGAGGCGGTGCCCGTGTGGCAGCAACCGTGGTTCGTCGACCTGCTGAAGGTGGGCGCCCTGCCTGGCGCGCTGACGCTGGTGGCGCTGATGCTGCTGTTTGGCGTGGTGCGCCCGGCCCTGCGGCCCGACCCGCCGCCGCCCGCCCCCGAGCCCGACCCCAGCCTGAACGCGGTGGTCGACGACAAGGAAGCCCTGCCCGGCCCCGACGAGGCCGAACTGCTGGCCCTGGAGAACAACCAGAAGGTCGAGTCCCAGCTGACCGATGCGCGTGAACTGGCCAAGCAGAACCCGGTGGCGGTGGCCAACATCCTGCGCGCCTGGATGTCAGGAGACGAGTGATGGACGAGAACGGCGTTGAAGAGGCAGCGATCCTGCTGATGTCCATCGGCGAGGAAGAAGCCGCCGAGGTGTTCAAGCAGCTGTCGCCCAAGGAGGTGCAGAAGCTCGGCGAGACCATCGCCAGGCTGAAGATCGTGCCGCGTGAACGGCTGGCCAAGGTGCTGGAACGCTTTGCCACCAATGCGCTGGACCAGCATGCGCTGGTGTCGGACACCGACGAGTACGTGAAGACGGTGCTGCGCAAGGCGCTGGGCGAAGACAAGGCCAACCTGCTGATCGACCGCATCCTGCAGGGCAACGATGTCAGCGGCATCGAGGGCCTGAAGTGGATGGACCCGGGCAGCGTGGCCGAGCTGCTGCGCAACGAGCACCCGCAGATCGTGGCCGCGATCATGGTGCACCTGGATGCCGACCTCGCCAGCGAGATCATGAAGTTCTTCACCGAGCGCCAGCGCAACGAGGTGATGGTGCGCATCGCCACGCTCGACGGCATCCAGCCCGCCGCGCTGAAGGACCTGAACGACGTGCTCAGCAACGTGCTGGCCGGCAGCGAGCGCATGCGCAAGGCCACGCTGGGTGGCGTGAAGACGGCCGCCGAGATCATCAACCTGCTGGGCAGCGCGCTGGAGACCAGCGTGCTCGACTACGTGCGCGAGAGCGACCCCGACCTGGCCCAGAAGCTGATGGACAACATGTTCGGCTTCGACGACCTGATCAAGGTCGACGACAAGGGCATCCAGATGATCCTGAAGGAAGTGCAGAGCGAATCGCTGGTGCTGGCGCTCAAGGGCGCGGCGCCGGAGATGCGCGACAAGGTCTTCCGCAACATGTCCAGCCGCGCCGCCGAGACGCTGAAGGAAGACCTGGAAGGCCGCGGCCCGGTGCGCGTGTCCGACGTGGAAAACGAGCAGAAGGAAATCCTGAAGATCGTGCGCCGCCTGGTCGAGGAAGGCCAGATCGTGATCGCCAGCGGAGGCGCGGATGAGTTCCTCTAGGCGCCCCACGCCCCACGAACGCCTGCACGGCCCGCAGGCCGAGCCGCCGCCCGCGGTGCTGCGCGCCGGCGTGGCCTACACCCGCTTCATTCCGCGCGAAGAACTGCAGGGCTTTTCGTCCTGGATGCCCGGCGCGTTTGCCGAGGCCCCCACCATCAGCCAGCCGGCGCAGCCGGGCGCGCCGCATGCCGCAGTGCGGCCCCGCACCGACGGCGAGCGCCCGCCCGGCCCGCCGCTGCCGCCCTGGCCGGTGAGCGATGCGTTCTCGGGCACCACGCCGGCCGACAGCGCCGTGCGGCAGGCTGCCGCACCCGCACCCGCACCCGCGCCGGCACCGCAACCCGACCCGGACTGGCAGGCCGCCCTGGCTGCCCAGCGCGCCGCGCTGCTGGCCGATGCCCAGCAGCAAGTGGCCACCGCCCGCCAGCAGGGCTACCAGGACGGCTACCGCGACGGCCTGGTCGCGCTGGAGAGCTTCAAGGAAAGCTTCGCCAGCCAGACCAGCAGCCAGATGGCCCGCGTGCTGCAGGCGCTGGACGACGACCTGGGCCGGCTGGAGCAGGACATGGCCGCCAGCGTGGCACGCGTGGCCACCGAACTGGCCCGCCAGGTGGTGCGCAGCGAACTGACCGTGCGCCCGGGCCTGGTGGCCCAGGTGGCGCGCGAGGCGGTCAACGCCGTGCTGATGAGCGCCCGCCACATCACCGTGCTGGTGCACCCCGATGACCATGCCCTGGTGGCCCAGGGCAGCGAGGAAGCCCTGGCCGCCCGCGGCGCCCGCCTGCTGGCGCAGCCGACGATGGCACGCGGCGGCTGCCGGGTGGAATCCGACGCCGGGGTGATCGATGCCCAGGTGGCCACCCGCTGGGCCCAGGCCACCCAGGCCCTGGGCAGCGGCGTGGAATGGGACGATGGCGCCGCCGAC
>JAGOBT010000270.1 GCA_017999135.1 Burkholderiaceae bacterium | reverse complement strand
GGCATCCGTGGCCTGGCCAGCGCCGAAGAGCGGGCTGCATTGGCCGATGAGGGCATCGAGGTGGTGCCATTGCCTCTGCCGGCGGCGCGCAAAGGCCCGGCCCACTGAATCCCGCCGCCCTTGCGGCGCGCGGCCGCACGGCTGGGCAACTGGGCCGCTGGCAGACAAGCGGCCGGGCAGGCGGGTCGGGCGCCCGTCAAGTGGGCGCGTGCAGCCGGTCACGAGCTATAAACGATAAAAATGATAAATTGCATCTGTCGGCGCTGCGCCATCTGCCGGGGTCGGCTGGCCTCGCCCAGGTGGGCGGGCTGCCAAGTCCAGACTGCCAAACCATGACCCCACCCATGCACACCGCCGAGCGCCCGCCGTCCACCATCCTTGAGCAGGTGCGCCGGGTCGACCCCGCCCTGGCCCAGGCCGAGCGCCTGGCCTGGTTGTTCCGCGGCGCGCAGGCGGGTGGGCATCCGCATCCGCTGGCGCTGCCGGTGGCCTGCCTGCGTGACGCGCCGGCCGCGTTGCCGGCGGTGGATGGCCACCCGCTGATCGGCCAGCCTCAGCCGCGCCGCACCGCCGACCGCGCCTGGCTGCACGCCGACGTGGCGGCCCTGCCGTCGCTGCCGCAGGCCGTGTTGTCGGCCATGGCCGTGCTGCAGGACGACAACAGCAGCCACCGTGCCTGCGCCGATGCCGTGTCGGCCGACCCCGCCATCGCCGCACAGGTGCTGCGCCTGGCCAATGCCGCGGCCTATGGCCGTTCGGGCCGCATTGGCAGCTTGCCCGACGCCATTGCCCTGCTGGGGCGCCGCACCGTGGGCGCGGTGCTCACCGCCGCCGCGGTGACGTCCCGTTTCCGCACGGCGCGCTGCCCGGGTTTCGACTTGCCGGCATTCTGGCGCACGGCGGTGGCCAGCGGCATCGCGGCGCAGACGCTGGCGCTGGAGCTCGGCGTGGACAGCGGCCTGGCCTTCACTGCCGGCCTGCTGCACGACCTGGGCCGCCTGGTGCTGGTGGCCCGCCTGCCGGCCGCCATGGGCCAGGCCCTGGCCTGGGCCCGGCTGCATGACCAGCCGCTGCAGATGGCCGAGCAGGAGGTGCTGGGCATCGACCATGCCGAGGCAGGCGCCCTGGTGGCCCGGCACTGGCAATTGCCGCCGGCCCTGGTGGCGGCGATTGGCGGCCACCATGGCACCGCGCCGGCGGCCAACCCCGACCACCAGGCGCTGTGTGACCTGGTGCAGGCAGCGGACGCCATCGTGCATGCGCTGGACCTGCACCACGCCGAAGACGAACGGGTGCCCATGCTGTCGCCCGGGGTGGCGTCGCGGCTGGACCTGACCCCCGCCCGTAGCGCGCGGGCGCTGGCAGTCACCGAGCAAGGCGTGGCGTCGCTGGCCGAGGCGCTGGCGCTGTAGCCGCCGGCCGGCTGTGCCCGGCCACCCGGGCGGCCGCAGTTCAGCCGGCAGCGTGCTGCGTTGTCAGCCGACCACCCGTCCCGGGTTCAGCCGACCACCCGTCCCGGGTTCAGCCGGCCCTGCGGGTCCAGCGCCTGCTTGATGGCGCGCATCAGTTGCAGTGCCACCGGGCTCTTGCGCTCGGCCATCTCGTGCAGCTTGAGCGTGCCCACGCCATGCTCGGCCGAGAACGAGCCGCCTGCGGCCTGCACCGCGTCATAGACGATGCGGTTGATGGCGGCCTCGTGCGTGGCCAGGAAGGCCAGTGATTCACTGCCCTCCGGGCACTGCACGTTGTAGTGCAGGTTGCCATCGCCCAGGTGGCCGAAATTGACCAGCCGCACGCCCGGGATCGCGGCGCGCAACGCGGCGTCGGTGTGCTCGCTGAAGCGCGGGATGGCCGAGACCGGCAGCGCGATGTCGTGCTTGACGTTCAGGCCTTCCTCGCTCTGCGCCAGCGGGATGGATTCACGCAGGTGCCACAGTCCGGCGGCCTGGGCCAGGCTCTCGGCCACCGCGGCGTCGTCGATCAGTTGCTGGTCAAGCGCGGCTTCCAGCAGCGCCTCGAAGCGGCTGCGTGCGCCGGCCTCGCCGTCGGCATCGGCGACCTCCAGCAGCACCGTCCAGGGCGCCGGGGCCAGCGGCTGGGCCAGTTGCGGAAAATGCCGCCGCACCAGCTGCAGCGAGAAGGTGTTCATCACCTCGAAGCCGGTCAGCCCGGCGCCCAGGCGCGCCTGTGCCAGCCCCAGCAGGGCCACGCACTGGTCCAGCGACTGCGTGCTGGCCAGGGCTGTCAGGCTGGCGGCGGGTTGCGGGTAGAGCTTCAGCGTGGCCGCGGTGATGATGCCCAGCGTGCCTTCGCTGCCGATGAACAGGTCGCGCAGGTCGTAGCCGGTGTTGTCCTTGCGCAGGCCGCTCAACCCGCCCCACACCTCGCCGTTGGCGGTCACCACTTCCAGGCCCAGGCACAGCTCGCGCGCATTGCCGTAGCGCAGCACCTGGGTGCCGCCAGCGTTGGTGGCCAGGTTGCCGCCGATGGTGCAGCTGCCTTCGGCAGCCAGGCTCAGCGGGAACAGCAGGCCGGCGTCGGCCGCGGCCTGCTGCACCGCCTGCAGCACCATGCCGGCTTCCACGGTCAATGTCAGGTTGGCGGGGTCGATGGCGCGCACGCGGTTCATGCGCTGCAGGCTCAGCAGCACCTGGGTGCCGCTCATGTCGGGCACACCGCCGCCCACCAGGCCGGTGTTGCCGCCCTGCGGCACCAGCGACGCACCATGCCGTGCGCAGGCCTGCACCACCTGCGCCGCCTCGGCTGTGCTGCCCGGCCGCACCACGGCCAGCGCCTGGCCGTGCCAGCGCTTGCGCCAGTCGCGCTCCCAGGCCGACAGATCACCGTGGTCGGCGCGGGTCAGCACCTGGGCCGGGCCCAGCAGGGTGCGCAGTTCGTCCAGCAGTTGGCTCATGCCGCCGCCTCCATGGTCTTGTGCTTCAGCCGCCAGCGCACATGCAGCGCGCAGGCAGTGAACAGCACGCTGCACAGCCCCACTTGGCCCCAGGCCGACCATTCACCGATGCCCAGCGGGGTGCCGCTGGGCAGGCCGGTGGCGCGCACGATGCCTTCGGTGAAGTACAGCCACACCAGCAGGCTGACCCAGCGGTAGGTGTAGAGCCGGTGCTTCAGCAGGCCGGCCAGCGGGATCACCAGCGGCAGCACCTTGAAGGCCAGGAAGCGCGATCCGGTGGGCGCCAGCCACAGCTCCCAGGCCAGGCCCAGGACGATCAGGCCCAGCAGCGACCCCACGGCCACCAGCCGTGTGCCTTGCACGAAGGGGTGGGCGGGCTGGTTGGCCAGGCCGCTGTCGGCCGTGGGCAGGGTGGTCTGGGCCTCGGCGGCGGGGGCCTGGGCGGGCGAAGTGGACACGGCGGGGGATCTGGGGCAGGCAGACCGGGGCGGGCAGGGTAGCGGCTGGCATCATAGACGGATGACTTCCACCCCTTCGGCCCTGCGGCGTGGGCGGCTGTGGCTGGCCGGGCTGGCCGGGGTGCTGCGCCACTGGCCCTGGTTCGACACCCTGCGCACGCTGCGCCAGCGCTTCCGTGAAGACCACCTGGCGCTCACCGCCGGCAGCCTGACCTTCACCACGCTGATCAGCCTGGTGCCGCTGGTGACGGTGATGCTGGCGGTGTTCACCGCCTTTCCGATGTTCGGCCGCTTCCAGGTGTCGGTGCAGCAGTACTTCGTGCAGGCCCTGGTGCCCGACCACATCGCCCGGCCGGTGCTGCAGACGCTGACGCAGTTTGCCGGCAAGGCCAGCAAGCTGGGCAGCGTGGGCCTGCTGCTGCTGGGCATCACCGCGCTGGCGCTGATGCTGACCATCGACCGCACGCTCAACGGCATCTGGCGCGTGCCGCGGCCGCGGCCGCTGGCGCAGCGGGTGCTGGTGTACTGGGCCGCGCTCACCCTGGGCCCGCTGCTGCTGGGGGTGAGCCTGTCGCTCACCTCGGTGGCGGTGTCGTCGTCGCGCGGGCTGGTCAGCGCGCTGCCCGGCGGGCTGACCCTGCTGATCGAGCTGCTGGAGTTCAGCCTGCTGGCCGCCGGCATGGCGCTGCTGTTCCGCTTCATGCCCAACACCCACGTGCGCTGGCGCCATGCCTGGGCCGGCGCGGTGTTCGTGGCGCTGGGGTTCGAGGTCGCCAAGCGCGCGCTGGGCTGGTACGTGAAGTCGGTGCCGGGCTACGCGATGGTGTATGGCGCGTTCGCCACGCTGCCGATCTTTCTGCTGTGGATCTACCTGAGCTGGCTGATCGTGCTGTTCGGCGCAGTGATTGCCGCCTATGCGCCCAGCCTGGCGCTGCATGTGGTGCGCCGGCCCGACCGGCCCGGCGAGCGCTTTGCGCTGGCGGTGGCGGTGCTGCAGGCGCTGCAGGTCGCCCGCGGGGCCGACGAGCGCGGCCTCAGCGCCGAAGCCCTGGCCGGCCGCCTGCGCACCGACCCGCTGCAGGTGGAGCCGGTGCTCGACGACCTGCTGGCGCTGGGCTGGTGCGGCCGGCTCGACGAAGACGGCGCCCAGCGCCATGTGCTGCTGATCGAGCCGCAGCGCACCCCGGCGCAGCCGCTGGTCGACCGCCTGCTGCTGCAGGACCAGGCCAGCACGGCCGCCTTCCGCCAGCGCAGCGGCTGGGCCGGCATGGCGGTGGCCGACCTGCTGGCCTGACGCGCCGCCACCCCGCTGCGCCGGCGGGGATAATCCGGTCTTCCGTGAACCTGCCCGCCCAACCGGTGCGGCCGCCGCGGCCCGACGCTGCCGCGCGCTCCGCGCGTGAGCCCCGGCCGCCGCGCCCCGCCACACCGATCCCGCCGATCACCTACCCCGAATCGCTGCCGGTCTCCAGCCGGCGCGAGGAGATCGCCCGTGCGCTGGCCACGCACCAGGTGGTGATCGTCTGCGGCGAGACCGGGTCGGGCAAGACCACCCAGCTGCCGAAGATCGCGCTGGAACTGGGCCGCGGCCTGGGCGCCGGTGGCAATGGCCTGATCGGCCACACCCAGCCGCGCCGGCTGGCCGCCACCAGCGTGGCCAAGCGCATCGCCGACGAGCTGAACAGCCCGCTTGGCGAGGTGGTGGGTTACAAGGTGCGGTTCCAGGACCGGCTGCAGCCCGGCGCCAGCGTCAAGCTGATGACCGACGGCATCCTGCTGGCCGAAACGCAAGGCGACCCCGACCTGCGCCAGTACGACACGCTGATCATCGACGAGGCGCATGAGCGCAGCCTGAACATCGACTTCCTGCTGGGCTACCTGCGCCAGTTGCTGCCACGGCGGCCCGACCTGAAGATCGTCGTCACCTCGGCCACCATCGACGCCGACCGGTT
>JAGOBT010000269.1 GCA_017999135.1 Burkholderiaceae bacterium | reverse complement strand
CCCAGGCCCAGCGCATCGATCACCCGGTTGCGGGCACTGCGCAGCAGCGCGTGGTGGTGGCCGGTGTCGGCCGCGGCTGGCCCGGCTTGCAGGCCGACATCCTGGCGCAGGCGGGCTGCACGCAGTTGCTGCCAGCGCGCCAGTGCGGCGTGGCCATGGGCCAGGGCCGGCCCGTCCAGCCACAGCAGGCGCACCGCCAGGTGGGCCGGTGTCTCGTTCGCCACGGCATGGGCCAGGCGCTGCCGCAGGTCGGCGTCGGCCCACTGCGGATCGTCGGCGGCCAGCACCAGGCTGAGCTGCAGCGAGAACGGATCGGGCGACAAGGCCGCACGCATCAACGGGCCGCCCTGGCGGTTGTCTTCCGCCAGCGGACGCAGCAGGATGTGCTCGACCAGTTGCAACGGCCGGGCTGCGTCGGCCTGGCCCAGCAACCGGGCCAGGCGCTGCTGCACGCCGGCCGGGGCGGCTTGCGGGTCAGCCGGGTCGGCCAGCGCGTCGGCACCCAGGCCGCGGCGCAACGCCAGGCGTGGGTAGTCCTGCAGATAGGCCTGCTTGTCGCGCAGCGCCCGCCGGCGGTGGGATTCACCGGGTGCGGCGGGGTCCGGCACGTCGGGCAGCTCTGACACCGGGCGCACCTCGCCCCAATGCTCACCCAGGCGCGCCAGCAGGTGGTCGGTCAGACGGTGTCGCTGGGCCAGGCGGGCCTCGTCGGCGTCGGCATCGCCCCAGGGGTTGTCGGTCACGTCGGCCAGCCAGCGGGCATGGGCCTCGGCGGGCAGGCGGCGCACGCTGTCCAGCTGCAGCGCGCCGCCGTCGTCGGACACCGGCTGGCTGAAACGCAGTGCGTCACCCTGGTCGGTGAACGACAGCAGGCGGCCGGCCTGGGCCAGCTGGGCAAACTGGTTGGCCAGCAGCTGGTCGAACAGCATCAGGTAGGCCTTGAGCTGGCGCGCCTGGGCATGGCGCTCGGGCGGCTCACGGCTGGACAGGCCGGCCGGCCCCACGCCGTACACCTGCGGCAGGTGGTGCTGCACCGACAGGTAGCGGCCCACCTGGCGCGGGCGGCCCGGGGGCGGTGCCAGCGGGTCGTCGCCCGGCTGGGGCGGCAGCGCGCTGCGGCGCAGCCGGGCCTCGTACGCACGGCGCGCCTGGGCGCGCAGCGCCGGGTGGTCGATGCGCAGGCCGGCACGTTCCAGCTGCAGCCGCGAGCCGGGCATGTCGAAGCTGGCGCAGCGGTCAGGTGGCACCGGCAACAGCCAGTCGGTGCTGGGCTTGCCGTCACGCAGAAAGCCCAGTTGCTGGACAGCCGCCACGCCCGGCACGGCCATCACCACCTGGATCAGGTCGGACACCCGCACCGCGTCACGCCTGCCGGCACGCGCCCAGTCGGTGGGGTCGAGAAAGCCGCGCTGCATCAGCGGGCCGGTGAAGATCTGGTCGGTGCGCCAGCCGCGCGCCAGCATCTCGCGCAGGCTGAGGAAGCGCAACGGCGGCGACAGGTGCTGGGCCAGCGCCTCGCTCACCGCGGCCAGGGTCTCGGCACCATCGGCGCCGGTTGCCAGCTCGATCCGGCCGTCCAGCGCCACGGGCAGGCGGTCGAGCACGCGGATCTCGGCGATGTCTTCGCCCAGCGCACGCCACTGCTGCAGGCGCTGCGCCACCAGGAGCTCCAGGGCGCCACCGTCCACGTCGGCGTCGAGCCCTGATTTCTCGATCAGCACCCGCTGCAGCCCACGCGGGCGCAGCCATTGCACGTTGGGGCCGCTGCGGGCATCGGCGCCGTCAGCCCCCTGGGCCACCGGTGACAGCAGGGCCTGGGCCGCATCGTGGCTGGCCAGCGCCGCGTGCACCGGCTCGACCCAGGCGTTGCGCACACCGGGCAGGTCGATCACGATGCGGCGCAGGTCGTCGGCGGTGACCGGGCCGCTGGGCAGCACCTGGGCCGGCGTGAACAGCCCTGCCGTGGCCGATGGCGGCTGACCGTCGGCCACCGGCAGGCTGGCCAGCAGGTCGGCCACCGGGTGCTCGGTGCGGTAGGCCAGGTCGGTGATGGCGTAGCACACCGCCTCCAGCAGGGTGATGCCGGGGTCGTGGCTGTTGTGGTCTGTCCAGGTCTGCCCGGCCAGGCGCTGCAGCGTGCCGATGGCACGCAGGCGCAGGGCGTCGAAGTCGGTGGGCGACGTGTCGGGGGCAGCCATGGCAGGGATCTGCAGCAGCGGGTGGTGCGGCGCCGATCTGCTCAGTCAGCCGCGGTGCCAGGCCGGGCGACGGCCGCCTGCCGCAGGGCATCGACCTGCTGCGACAGCTCCTGCACGGCGCGGATCAGCACCGGCACCAGGCTGTTGTAGGCCAGGCCCAGGCGGCTGTCGGGCTGGGATGGATCCGACGGCAGCACCGCCTCGGCAATCACCGCCTGCACGTCCTGCGCGATCAGCCCCAGCGTCTTGTGCGATTCCTCCAGTTCGTTCCACCGGAAGCTGACCGGCCGCAGCTTCATCACGTCAGCCAGGCCGTAGTGCAGGGGCTCGATGGCGTGCTTGGCACGCACATCGGAGTTGTTGATGAACTGGCCGAAGACCTGCAGGTGGTCCCACACCGCCACCCGGCGCGGCGCCGGGCCCGCGCCGGTGCTGCGGCCCAGGATCATCAGGGCGTTGTAGTCGCGGGCGTTCTCGATCGCCGCCCAGCCGGGCTGGTTGCCGATGGCGGAGTGCTTGTGGTCGGTCTCGGTGAAGTAGATGTCGGAGCCGCCGGCGTAGATGGCCCCGGCCACGTCCAGCTTGGCGCGCGGCGCACGGGTGCCGACGCCCACGTTGCCGTTGCCAGGCATCAGCGCGATGTGGTCGTCGGCGTCGTTGGACGTGCCGATCTCCAGCGTGGTGGCCTCGCCCACCCGGGGGTAGTAGCGGATCCAGGCGCTGTCGCCACCGCCACCACCGGGGTCGGGCGGGAACAGGATGCCGCGCTCGGCGCTGTTGCCAGGGCTGACCATCAGTGCGCCGTCGCGGATCTCCAGCTTGGCGCGCGGGTCGGGCGTGCCCATGCCGACGTTGCCCTTGCCGTCGAGCACCAGATCGGCGTGGTACCAAGGTTCGCGGATGAAGTACATCCGGTTGTTGTTGACGTGGATGGCCCAGTCGCCTTGCTCGGTGTCGATGAAGTCGATCTGCGGGGCGTTGCCCTTGATCTGCAACTGGCCGCTGAACTGCATGCGCGACTCCGGGTCGGGCGACACGCCGTGGTTGGCCACCAGGCGCAGCGCGCCGTTGACCTGCAGCTGCGCCCCCGGCACCACCGTGCCCACCCCCACCTGGCCGGTGGCCTGGTCGATGAACAGCCGCGGGTTGCCGTCGCCGTCGGTGAAGCCCAGGCCGGGCCGGCCGGACTGGGCGTTGCGCGGGTCGCTGCGCGGGCTGAGCGCCAGGCCGAAGGCGGGCTTGGCGTCGTTGAAGTTGCGGTAGAAGTTCAGCAGCTTCTTCTGGCTGCTGTCGTCGCCGTCGGCCTGCAGGCTCAATGGCTCGCCGGGCGGCTTGGCGATGCCGTCGTCGCGCTGGTTGAGTGCAGCGCTGATCAGCTCCTCGAAGTTGCTGGCCGTGGGCACGGCGTTCTTGACGAAATACGACTTCAGCGTCTCGCGGCCGGTCTTGTCGATCTTCATGGCGGGGCTCCTGGTGTGGGTTCCGCGGGTCAGGCGATGGAGAAATCCAGCTCGATGCGCATGCTGCCGATGCCGTCGAAGGCCTGCACACGCTGGTCGTTGGCGGCGATCACGTCGAACGCATGCTGCTCGGCGGCCACCAGCACGGCATCGGGGCGCTGGGGGGTGACGCTGTAGGCCGGCTGCTCGGGCACCAGGGTGAAACGGCCCTGGTCGCCGGTGAACAGGCGCAGGCCGGCGATGTAGTCGACATAGGGCCGCGTCTCGATGAAGTGCAGGATGCTGTTGGCATACAGGCTGCCGCCGATGACCAGGTCGGCCCCGTCGGCATAGGCCCAGGGCGACAGGAAGCGGTTCAGGTCGTCGTTGAGCTGCTGGCGGCACCAGCCTTCGTCGGTGCCGGGCATGAAGCGGACGCCGCAGCGCACCTTCACCGGGATGAAGTGGGCATTGCGCACCCGCAGCGTGGCCGACGCCGGCAGCTTGTCGGCCAGGTAAGTGGTGATGTCGGCGATGAGCTCGGCACTGGCGCGCGGCGCAAACGGGTCGAACGGCTGGCGCTGGGTGATGTCGGGCACCACGATCAGGTCGACCGCGCCGGGCTCGGGCTGCCAGCGCGCGTCGGCACGCAGGCACTTCACCTTGTAGAGCTGCGGAAACTGCGCCAGCACCAGGTGTTCATAGTCCCAGGGCGTGAGCGCGCGCTGCCGGTGGCGCAGCCGCTCGGCCACGCGGGTGTTGAAGCGGCCACCCTGCTCGGCCGGGCGGCCGCCGAAGCTGCTGTAGGGCTGGGCCAGCGCCACCACGCCGGGCACCGGCTCCAGCGGGGCGGTGATCTGGCCCGGCGGCATGGCGCGGCCGAGGTCGTCGCCGGTGGCGGCGGCGTCCAGCCGCTCGGCCAGCACCGCGTTGGGGTGGATGCCGACCACGTCGCACACGCCCTCCACCGCACGCTGGCGCTGCAGGCGCAGCCACACCAGGCCGCCGCGGGGCAGCGGCGCGCCGTCCAGCAGGGGCGCCTGGCCCATGGCGGTGGCCGGCGCCACAGCAGGCAACTGCAGCTCGACGATGCCGGCGTTGATCAGATGCCGAGTGCCGTCGGCCAGCAGGCTGCCTTCCAGCGGGCCCTGCTGCAATGACCGCCAGCAGCTGCCGTCCAGCACCGACCAATGCACCGGCTCGGGCGGCGCCTCGGGGTCGGCGCTGCCTTCGGCCACCTGCACCAGCAGGCTCAGGCGCTGCGGTGCCTGCACGCCGGCCAGGCCGATGTAGCAGGTGCCCTGCGCCGGCAGGTCGGGCAGCAGCGGCACGGCGCTGCCCACGTCCACGCCCGCAGCCGGCCCCAGCGCCACATGGCCGAAGGGCAGCACATGGTGCAGCGTGGCCGGGGGCTGCGCCGCGCCGCGCGGCACGAAGGGCGGCGGCACGGCCGGTTGCTCGCAGCTGGCGCTGTAGTCGGCCACCAGGCTCTTGAGCTTGGGCGTGTAGGGCGGGTTGACGAGGTAGTCCTTCGATGCCGGCTTGGCGGCGCCGGGCGCCGTGGCGGCCGCCATGGCAGCGGCCAGCCCCAGCGAGAGCTTCAGTGCCAGGGCCGGGTACACCGCATGCTGCAGGTCGCCCGCCAGTTCCCACACCCAGCAGCGGCGCCAGTCGGCGGTGCCTGCGGCCGGTGCATCGGCCCA